>JAITPT010000195.1 GCA_031289285.1 Puniceicoccales bacterium | reverse complement strand
CTTGCGGAAGCTGTTATGGCATCTGCACTTGTTGGCTTTGTTCGACGCACCAACAGGTGCGCCTTCACAAATCCACCAAGCGCAGCTGCCACAACATTTTCTCGCAATACTTCCCCTCCAACCGCCGTTTTGAGGATTATGAAGTCAAATGAAAAAGGGTCTGTCCCTTTTTGAGTCTTTGTCGGTGTTTTTTGCGATGTCCAGCAATGTTGCTTGGTCGGTGAGGCGGTTCACTGCGGCGAGACGGACATTGCAGATTTTTTCGTTTTTCACGATGTCGGACAATACGGTTTGATCTGTGAGTCGCTTGACAGCAGCGAGACGAGCGGCACTCGCGTATGCGTTTAGTGCCACGTCCGCCAATACCGCTGGGTCGGTAATACGTCTTACAGCACTGAGATGAATATTGTTGTCCGTGTCGTATTTCGCCACATGCGCCAACACCGCTGGGTCAGTGATACGTTCCACGGCCTTGAGAATAATAGTGTTGTGATAAGAAGTATTTTCCTCGATGTGCGTGATTTCCGTATATATCTCCTGTGCCAATTTTCTATCCGTTAATCTGTCCGCCGCCGCAAGGAATATGTAGTTATCTCGGGCGTATTTCGCCTCGTGCGCATACGCTTCCTGCATAGATTGAATGTCGCCATTAGCGTTGCCACTGACCTCTATATAAACTTTTTTTGCTAATTCTTTGTCCTGCAACTTCACTGCGGCGGTAATGCGAATCAGCCACTCTTTGGCGTGCTGCGCCACGTCGGCCAATGCTGTTTGATCGGTAAGTTTTTCCACTGCGGTAAGCCACACACCCGCATCATCACTGTTGCTTTTTGCCAGCCGAGCCAAAGTCGCTTGGTCGGTGATACGTTTCGTGGCTTCAAGGCGAGCATCGAAGTCTGAGTGGGCTGCCATGTCCGCCAAGAATGCCTGATTTTTGAGTCGTTTCACTGCTTCGACTTGGACGCGCCAATAGGTATTGTCCGCTACATTTTTCAATGCGGCTTGGTCGGTAAGTCGTTTTACCGCCAAGAGGCAAATTAGGATGTCGTTGTCGTTTTTAGCTACATCTGCCAATGTCGCTGGGTCGGTAATCCGTTTAACAACAGCGCGACGGGCGGGACTATCAATGTCGTTTTCCAACATCTCCGCATATATTTCTTCTGGGGTTCGTTTGTCCAAGAAATTGTTTTTTAGGTGCGCCTTCACAAATCCACAAAGCGCATCTGGCACAACATCTTCTCGCAATACTTCCCCTCCAACAGCCGTTTTTAGGTTTATCTTTTGCGCCAATATGTTATCGGTCAATTTGTTGGTAGCGGCGCGGCGGACAAAGTGTTCTTTATCGTTTTGAGCGATGTCCGCTAATGTTGCTTGGTTGGTGAGTTGTTTCACGGCGGCAAGTCGGACAAAACGTTCGTTGTCGTTTTTTGCCAAGTTTTCCAAGATTGCTTGGTCGGTAAGATGTTTTATCGCAGTGCAGCGAACGGCGATGTCATTCTGTTTTTTCTTTTCGGATGCGGCTGTTGTTTTTGCTACGTCTGCTAATTTATTTTTTGAGATAGGCGAATCATTGGCTAAGTTGGCGTCTTTGGGCGTGTCCCAATGCACCGTTTGTTTTGCGAGTTTTTGCACGGGATTATTGCCGATGAAGTTTTCTTTGTCTTCTTTTAACCTAAAAACGGCAGTTGTGTCATCTGCGCTTTGTGAATTTGTGAAGGCGCACCTGTTGGTGCGTCGAGCAAGGCCAACAAGTGCAGATGTCATAAGAGGTTCCGCAAGACGACCCGACTCAACTGCCGTTTTTAGGTTTAACGTATCGAGTAACACCTTTTGGTCGGTGAGTCGTTTCGCTGCGAGAAGGCAAACTCTGCTGTATTTGCAGTTTTTCACCACATCCGCCAGTGCCGCTGGGTCGGTAAGTCGGTTGACGGCGGCAAAGCGAACTTTGCGATATTTGGAGTTTTTTGCTGCGTCGGCCAATGCGGCTTGGTCGGTGAGCAGTTTTACAGCTTCTTGGCGAATATACCACTCCTTATCGTTTTTCGCTGCAGCTGTATATATTTGTTGTGCCAATTCTTTGTCAGTTAATCTTTCTGCTGCGGCGAGCCGGAGAAACCATTTTTTGTTGTTCTTCGCTATGTTCGTTAATTTCGTTTGGTCGGTGAGTTGCTGGACTGCATCCCTGCGAGTTTCAGGATATTTTGCATTTTTCGCGATGTGTTCTAATGTGTCTTGTGCTAATTCATTATCCTTCAATTTAGTTGCTGCCCAAAGGCGAACATTCCAACTTATGGCGTATTTTGTCAGATTTACCAATATTGCTTGATTGCTTATCTTTTCTAATGCTAAATAGAATGTCCTTTCTCTATGACTCATTTCGAATTCAGTGGTGTTTTTTAATACTTTTGCATATATTTTTTCTGCCAGTTCTCTGTCTGCCAATCTGTCAGACGCCCCAAGGCAATATTCCTTAAGATCTTTGTTTTTCGTCATATCCATATACATTTTTTCCGCCAACTCTTTGTCGTTTAATCTGTCGGCAGCAGAAAGGATATTGCAGGGAAAATCTCCATTTTTTGTTATATCGGCATATACTTCTTGCGTCAGTTCTTGGTCAGCGACATCCGTGGATGTTAGTTGCGAGATGAGTGGAGTTTCTTGTGTAGTTGTGAAATCGGGCGAGGGTTCTGTTTTCATGGAGGAGATAGGTTGCTTGGCTGGTTGGTTCAGGAAAAAACAGGGTCGGTAGGTTTGGGAAAAGGCGGGCGGCGTCAAGTGCTTTTTTGGGGGAATGGGCAAAATGCGAGATGTCCGTGGCACAAATGCCGGACGAAGTCTCAGCTGAAATCGCGGACGTAGATGCAAAAAAGACCGCAGATACGGTTTGCCTTTGAGTGAAGGTCAAAGGGAGAAATGGCTGCCTTTTAACAGCAGTATAGGTCTTATAGGACATATAGGTCTTATAGGACCTATAGGACCTATACGACCTATAAGTCCTATAAGACCTATACGCCCACCGCTTTCTCCCCCACCGCACACCACCCCTCGCCTCGCCTGTTTTTTTAGTGGGCGCGGTTGAAGGCGCTTACGAGGGCGAAGAGGCCGGCGGTTTCGATGTTGCTGTCTATGCCACAACCCCAGAAGAGGGTTTTGTCGGTGAGGCGTTCAATGCAAACGTAGGCGGCGGAGTCCGTCGCGGAACCTGCGCCGATGGCGTGCGAACGATAATCACTCACCGAAAAATCTTTCCAGCCCTTCGCTTCAAGCGCGTTCACAAAAGCATTGAGCGGGCCGTTGCCAAATGCAGCAAGCGTGTGCGGCACATCACTAAAACGTATCGCGGCGTTGAGCTTGATGGTGCGCCCCGAGGCATCGGCGGCACGGTGCTCGGCACTCACAATCTCCAGCGGGGCACGGAGGTTCGCAAACTTTTCGAGGAAGAGGCCGTGAATTTCCTCCGGCGAGAGGTCGCGCTGGGCGGCGTCGGCAGCAGCGTTGACAAACTCGCCGACTTGCGGGTGCATGGCCTTGGGGAGGTCGAGACCATATTCGCGAGCAAGCACGTAAGCGACACCACCTTTGCCACTTTGCGAATTGATGCGGATGACCGCCTCGTAGTTGCCGCCGATGTCGGGCGGGTCAATCGTCAGATATGGCACCTCCCACGGGCTGCCTTCCGGTAGGTTTTTGCGCAGGTCCATGCCCTTTTTTATCGCGTCTTGGTGCGAGCCGGAAAACGCCGTGAAAACAAGTTCGCCCGCGTAAGGGTGGCGCGGGTGGACGCTCATGCGTGTGCAACGTTCATAGACTTCGCGCACAGCGGCGATGTCGCCGAGGTCGAGCTGCGGGTCAACGCCCTGCGCATACATGTTGAGGGCGACGTTGACGATGTCGAGGTTGCCGGTGCGTTCGCCGTTGCCGAAAAGCGTTCCTTCGACGCGCTGTGCGCCCGCGAGCAAGCCCAGCTCGGTGGCGGCGGTGCCGGTGCCGCGGTCGTTGTGCGTGTGCAGGGAGATGATGGCTTTGTTGCGTTCGCGTAGGTGGCGGCAAAACCATTCGATTTGGTCGGCGTAGATGTTGGGCGTCGTCCACTGCACGGTTTCGGGCAGGTTGAGGATGATGGGGGCGGCGGCGGCGGGTTGCCAGATGTCCATGACGGCTTCGCAAACTTCGAGGGCAAAGTCCGTCTCGGTATCGGAGAAACTTTCGGGGGAGTATTCGAGGCGCATGTCTGGCGAGAGGTGCGCGAGGGATTTGACGAGGGTGGCGGCGTCAACGGCGATTTTTTTAACGGTGTCGCGGGAGGCGTTGCCGAAGGTGATGCGGCGTTGGAGCGGGGAGGTGGAGTTGTAGATGTGGACGATGGGGTGGGCGACGCCGCGCAGGGCGTCGAAGGTGCGGCGGACGAGGTGCTCGCGGCATTGCGTGAGCACTTGCACGGAGACGTCGGCGGGGATGAGTTTGCGCTCGGCGAGTTCGCGGCAAAACGCGAACTCGGTGTCGCTGGCGGCGGGGAAACCGATTTCGATTTCTTTGAACCCGAGGCGGACGAGGAGTTCAAACATTTCGAGTTTTTCGCGGACGTTCATGGGGACGGCGAGTGCTTGGTTGCCGTCGCGCAAATCTACGCTGCACCAGACGGGCGCGGCGGTGATTTTGTTGTCTGGCCAGCGTCGGTCGGGCAGCGAGACGTAGTCCGGGAACGGGCGGTATTTTGTGATGGGCGCGTGTTGCATGTGGGCGTGTGGGCGTGTGTCAGGGCCGGCTGTTTTTGGTGAAAAGGGCGCGGGCGTTTTCGAGGTCTTCGGGTGTGTCAATCGAGACGGGGTGGTAGTCGGTCTCGACGGTTTGAAATGTTTTTCCGTGTTCGATGAAGCGGAGTTGTTCGAGGGATTCGGTCTGTTCGATGCGTGTGGCGAGGAGGCGCGGGTAACTCTCCAAGGTGGCGCGGGTGTAGCCATAGACGCCGATGTGCGACCAGTAGGGCGCACCGCCGGTGCCGAGCCATTTGGAGACGGGGAGGCCGCGGCGGTGCGGCACGGGGCTGCGCGAAAAATAAATGGCGCGCCCGTTTTCGGCGCGGACGACTTTGACGACGTTGGGGTTGGCGAGGCGGGCGGGGTCGGTGAGGCGGGCGACGGCGGTGACAAGCTCGCAGGCGGTCTCGCGCCAGCGGGCGACGAGCGCGTCGAGGAGCGCGGGGGAGATGCACGGTTCGTCGCCTTGGACGTTGAGAAAAAAGTCGCCAGAGAGTTGGTCGGCGACGGAGGCGAGGCGGGCGGTGCCGGAGGGGCAAGCGGGGTCGGTGAGCAGGGTTTGCGCTCCGAAGGCGCGGGCGGCGGCGGCGACTTCTTCACCGTCGGCGAGGATGACGACGCGGGCGGCGAGGCGCATTTCGCGGACGCGTTCCCAGACGTGCTGGACGACGGGTTTCCCCGCGAGTTCGAGTAAGACTTTTCGCGGCAGACGCGAGGAGGCGAGACGTGCGGGAATGGCGACTGTGACGGACATTTTTATTTTTTGAAGAGGTCTATGTTCGCGAAGGGGTTGTTGAAACTGTCGGCTTGGTGGCTCGACCAGCTGCGCGGTTTGCCGGTAGGGGCGGCTTCGGGGCGGGCGCGGTCGTTGTAGTTGCGGTTGGGGCCACCGCCGCCGCCGCGACGCGGTTCGCCGCGCTGGAAGGCGTCCGCTTTATTTGGGGCAGAGAAGGTGTCGCGGGCGTTCTTGGCGTCTTTCTGGGGATTGGTTTTCATCGAGAGGCTGATGCGACGGCGGGGGATGTCCACTTCGAGAACGGTGACGCTGACTTTTTGGCCGACCTGCAAAACCTCCGATGGGTCTTTGATGTAGTTGTCAGAAATCTGGCTGATGTGGAGGAGGCCGTCTTGGTGGACGCCGATGTCAACGAACGCGCCAAAGGCGGTGACGTTGGTGACGATGCCGGGGAGTTTCTGCCCTTCTTGGAGGTCTTTCATTTCGTGAACGCCCTCGGCGAAGTTGAAGACTTCAAACTTTTCGCGTGGGTCGCGTCCGGGCTTTTCTAATTCGGCGACGATGTCCTCGAGCGTGGGCAGGCCGACATCGGCGGAGATGTATTTTTCAAGCTCGACTTTGGCACGGGCTTTCGCGTCGCGCAAAAGTGTGGGGACGTCCACGCCGGCGTCGGCGGCCATTTTTTCAACAAGGGCGTAGCGCTCTGGGTGGACGGAGGAGGCGTCGAGCGGGTGTGCGCCGTCGCGGATGCGCAGGAAGCCGGCGGATTGCTCAAAGGCTTTGGGGCCGAGGCGCGGGACTTTTTTGAGGTCGTCGCGGGATTTGAAGGCACCGTTTTCGTTGCGCCAAGCGACGATGTTTGCGGCGGCGTTGGCGTTGAGGCCGGAGACGTAGCTGAGGAGCTGCTTGGAAGCGGTGTTTAGCTCGACGCCGACGCGGTTGACGCAAGAGGTGACGACGTCGTCGAGCGAGCGTTTGAGGGCGGTCTGGTCAACGTCGTGTTGGTATTGGCCGACGCCTATGCTCTTGGGGTCTATTTTGACAAGTTCGGCGAGCGGGTCTTGGAGGCGACGCCCGATGGAGACTGCGCCGCGAACGGTGACGTCTTCCTTGGGAAACTCTTCGCGGGCGACCTCGGATGCGGAGTAGATGGAGGCGCCGGATTCGTTGACGGTGACGACGGGGACTTGCTCGGCGGGGATGCCGAGGGAGCGCACGAAGGCTTCGGTCTCGCGGCTGGCGGTGCCGTTGCCGATGGAGATGGCTTGCACTTTGTGCTGGTGGCAGAGGATGCGCACGCGGTTGCCGGCCAGCTCGATTTCGGCCTTGCTGCCGGTGGTCGGGAAAATGACTTCGTGGTGGAGCAGTTTGCCCTGCGCGTCGAGGACGACGAGTTTGCAGCCGGTGCGGAAACCCGGGTCGAGAGCGAGGGTGTTTTTTTGGCCGAGCGCGGGGGCCATGAGGAGTTTGCCGATGTTGTCCGCGAAGACGTGGATGGCGGCTTCTTCGGCGCGTTTTTTAGAGGAGAGCCGCGCCTCGGTTTCGAGAGAAGGGCCGAGGAGGCGTTTCCAAGAATCATGCACGGCGTCGCGGATGTGGGCGGCGGCGTTGAGCGGAGTGCCGTCGGCTGCGGCTTCGGGAGAGATGCCGGGCGGGATGAATTGGCGCTCGAGGATGGCGAAGGCGGCCTCCTCTTCGACGATAATTCGCATGGAGAGGAAGCCTTCTTTCTCGCCGCGACGGATGGCGAGGACGCGGTGTGAGGGGGCTTTTTCCAGCGACTCTTCCCACTCAAAATAGTCTTTGAACTTCGCGCCCTCTTCCTCTTTGCCCTTGATGACATCGGCCTTGAGGATGGCAGTCTGCGTGAAGATGTCGCGGCAAGCAGCGCGGGCAGACGCGGCGTCGCTGACGCGCTCGGCGATGATGTCGCGTGCGCCAGCGAGGGCGAAGGCGGCGTCGGGGACGAGTTTGTCCTTTTGGGCGTCAGCAGCTTTTTTGGTGTCGGCGGGGGAGAGAGGCGAGGCAGCGGCGGCGGAGTCGGCGGCGGCGGGGGCGGGGGTTGCAGAGTCGGCTGCGGCAGGAGCGGCGGCGAGGGGAGCGGAGGAGTCGGCGGGGGGGGGCGCGGGGGAAGCGGCAACGGCGGCGGCGAGGGTGTCGGCGGTGACGATGTATTTCGCGGCTTCGGCGGCGACGACGGCGCGGTTTGCGGCGGGGTTAGCGAGGAGGAAGTCGGCGAGAGGCTCGAGGCCGCGCTCCTTGGCGACGGTGGCGCGGGTGCGGCGTTTGGGGCGGAAGGGAGCGTAGATGTCTTCGAGGGCGGTGAGGGTGCCCGCTTTTTCGACGGCGGCGCGAAGCTCGGGCGTGAGGTGCTTGTTTTCCTCAAGCGACTTCAAGATGGCGGTGCGGCGGCTGTCGAGTTCGCGCAGTTGCTCGAGGCGGTCGCGGATGGTGGTGATTTGCACCTCGTCAAGCTCGCCGGTTTTTTCTTTTCGGTAACGGGCGATGAAGGGGACGGTGCCGCCTTCGCCGAGAAGCTGGGCGACAGCCATGACGCCCTTGACGGGGATTTTCGTTTCGGCGGCGATACGCACGACGTAGCCAGCATCGTCTTCGCCGACGGGTTTGGGTTTGGGCGTTGGTGCCGTGGCGTCGTCGCCTATTTCGGCGGACAATAGAGCCGCTGGGTTTTCGGCTGCTGTTTCAGGGGAAACTTTCGCTGTGTCTGACATTGGTGGATGATTTGAAAAAGAGCAGCGGACGCTGGCGAAAAACAAGGCTGGCGCAACAAACAAAAGGAGAACCGCTGCAACACAACGGCAGCGGGTGTTTCCGTAGCGGTGGCGCGGCAGGGCACCGATTTAGTCTTGCGGAACTTCGCCGTGCGCCATGCTGTTTCACATACTATACAGCCATGAACTGCCAACCGCCCTTCCCTTTCAAAAAACTTCTCTCCACCGCCGCGCTTCTCGCCGCCGCGATGTCCCTCGCGCCAGCGCAAACCCTCCGCGCTGACGACCCGCCCGCCGCCGCTGCGGAGACGCCCGCCGCCGCAGAAGCCGCCGCGCCCGAAGCTCCGCCCGCCGCACCCGCCGCGCCTGCGACCAAAGCCAAGCGCGAAAACCTCATCACCAATTCCCCATTCCGCATCGTGCGCCGCACCGCCCAGCTTGTCCAAACCTTGCAAATCCACGGTTTCAGCGGCACCGGCGAGAACCTCATGGTGAGCCTTCACAACCCCGCCACCCGCGAAAATTACTGGGTAAAAGTCGCCGACTCCGACTCCAAATGGTATGTCGAGAGTGCCGACCCAATCTCGCGAACCGCCGTCGTGCGCCTCAACGGAGTCGCGATGGACATCGAGATGGTGAAACCCTCCGAAACACCAACGCCCATCCGCGCAGCGTCGTCGGGAGTCCCCGCCATTGCGACGGCGGTGGCAGCCCCGCTCCCGCTCGGCCCGAGAGCCGGTCTCGGCGGTCGCGGTGCAGGCGCAGCAGGCGGCCCGGGCGCAGCGGGCGCGGGCGCAGCAGGCGGTCGCGGTGCAGGTGCTGGCGTCGGTGCAGCTGGCGCAGCCGCACCTGCCGCCGGAGCAGCAGCACCCGCAGCAGGCGGCAGAGCGGGTGCAGCCGCAGGAGCGGGTGGCGGCAGAGGAGGCAGAGGCGGCAGAGCGCGCTAAGATTTTTTCCCCCTAAGAAAAACGTAGCTCGTGCGTGTCTTCTTTCGCAGAACTCTTCCAACACCCGTCAACCACTCTCGCCATGAATACCGACCCGCAACAAGACAACCCGCAGCAGAACGACCCGCAGCAAAACGACGCGGACGGCTTCCCCGCCACGGGCGCGTATCCGCAGCAAACCGGTGCGGAGCCGTGGCACCAAAACGCCCTTCCCCCGCCCGACGCCGCTTACCCATACGCACCTGCGCCTGCGCAGGGGACGCCGTTCTTCGATGCGACGGCGCAGCCAGACGCCTACTACGCCGACGGCGCGGTCTTCGCCGACCCTGCCCTTTCGCCCGCCCCCGAAATCACGCCCGACACGCCGTTCAGACGTTTTTGGCGAAAGTTCGGCGGCGATAGCTTCCTCATCTCTCTGGGCGTCCACCTCGTCCTTTTCATCCTCGCCTATCTCGTCATCAAGACCGTCATCTCCATCTCGACGAAGCGCGAAGACGAGTTTGTGACAGGCGCAGGCGGCGGCACCGGCGGCGAAAAAGTTTCCATGAGCGAGCACCGCATCAAGCCCAAGAACGCCAAGAGCGCCGTCAAGACCGTCCCCAAGCTCACAGTCAAAGGCGCATCGAGCGTCTCGCTTCCCGAAATGCCGAAGATGACAATGGCGCTGGAATCGGGCAGCCCGATGGGTGCCAGCTCGAAGGGATTTGGCGGCGGCGCGGGCGGCGGTATCGGCACGGGCATCGGCCCGGGACGCGGAAACGGGCGCAACATGGTCAGCCTTTTTGGAAGCACCAACTTCAACACAGCTGGTCTCATCGGCACGTTTTACGATTTCAAACAAACCGCGAGGGGCGTCCAGCGCGGCAAAAACGAGGGACGTTACATCTCCGAAGTTCAGCGGTTTTTCAAAAACCAGTGGGACACCGCCTTCTTGGAGAAGAGTGTTTTTCGCGCACCGGAGCGTCTTGTCATCACCCAGTTTTTAATCCCCGACATGCGGGCGGAAAAAGCGCCCGAAGCCTTCAACGTGAAGGTCGCCCCAAGCAATTGGATCGCCCACTACAAGGGCACCGTGACCGCCCCGTTTAGCGGAAACTTCCGTTTTGTGGGTCTGGCAGACGACTGGATTGTCGTGCGTTGGCGCGGGCAAAATGCGCTCGAAGGCGGCAACCAAGGCGGTCTGCTGCCGCTCAACAAACTGCGGAGCAAATACGGCACAGGTGCGCCGCCCGCCGGCGTGGGAGACACCTACCCGGGATTTCGCCCAGGCTGGCCTCTGCGCTGCGGCCCGTGGTTCCAAGTAAGCAAGGGCACAAAATACCCTATCGAGGTCGTGATTGGCGAAACGCCCGGCGCGTTTTTCTGCGCCTTCCTCGCGTTTGAACGCAAAGATGAACCGGGAAAAGTAATCCTCTTTCGCATGGACAATAAACCGCAAGACCCCGAACTCGCCTCCGGCAAAAAAGGCCCTATCCCGCCGGGCGTTGACTGGTCGGGCGGCGGTGTCGTCTGGAAACCCGAAATCTCCCGCAAACAAACACAGCAACGCTAAACCTAAAAACGGCAGTTAATGCGGGCGGTTTTGCGCAATCTTTTGGTCGTCTGCGGCTTGCGCTTTCCGCTGGACTGCCGTTCTTAGGTTGAATTGGATGATAACAAAACTCCCAAACTCAAAAACTCCCAAACCCTCTAATTCAAAAAAACTAAATTTCTAAA
>JAITPT010000180.1 GCA_031289285.1 Puniceicoccales bacterium | reverse complement strand
CAAGGAAGTATTTTTTGAAATCAAGTGTTTCGGTCACTTGAAAGAAGCGTCCAAGTGGCCGCATCACAAAATCAATACCACCATCGTTGGCATTTGTTCGACCTGTTTTATAGAGTTGTAACTGTTCGGCTTGAAGATGTTCTGGCGAGAAGCCCCAATAAATTTTCTGGTCATGGTAGAAAGACTTCAAAATTGCATAACTCACAATTTCAAAAAGACGTGCGTCAACATTGGGTGCAAGTAAGGAACTTATAAAATCTTCTGCTTCCTTAGAGGATTTATTTTTCAGCGATTGTAGTTCTTCGCATTTCTTGATGAAATCGAGAAATAAATGTTGTTTGACTTCAATGTATTTATCAATACTTTGGATAACGACAGCGGCGATGTTATAGGTTGTGTTTTCTATTTCGATTTTTAATAAGTTTTCGTTGAACCAATAACGGTTGGTGTCAAGATTTCGTAAAATTGGAATGCTTTCTGAGTTTGGGAAAAATTTTAGAAACTCGGCATTGACGCGATTGTTGAGAGCATGGTTTTGTAATTTTTCTCCGAATGGAAGTTGGCGTTGGCGAGCGGACAGGTCGCCGAACACCGCACCTTCGTATTCGGTTGTATATCCGTCTTTTTTATCGAAACCATTTTTGAGATAATCTTCGAGAAGGACAAATATCGCATAAAGATTGGCAAACGCGCCACGCGATTTCGAGCCACGCTCCGCCGAACGCGTCTTTTCGTTCAAGTAGTTCAAGAGAAGCGATTTTTCAAAAATCGTTTTGGCGATGTCGCCGAACGTTTTTTGCAAGATACTTTTGATTTCCAGAGTAAAAGCGTGTTCCATATTTTTTATCCTCAAAGATTTAGTGGTAGTTGTCCGTTGGTTTGTTGTGTCTCAAAAGAGCGCAGTTCTTTTTTTAGGACTTCACCGTTGTATTCTTTGCAGATGTTCAAGCGGCGCAATCCAATTTTGATATACGGCTCTTGAATTTCAATTCCGATGGAGTTACGTCCATTTTGTTGAGCGACGAAACTCGTTGTGAATGTTCCCGCAAAGGGGTCTAAAACAGTGTCGCCGACATTGGAGCTTACTTTGATAATACGTTCTAAGAGGGCGATGGGTTTTTGCGTTGGGTGGTTCTCGTATTCTTCCATGCGATAGCGCACACGCGGGAACTCCCAAACGTTTCCGGGGACTTTTTCAGAATTATACACGCGGGGAGGAGTTTTGCGGTAATCAATCAACTTTCGTTTCGCTCCCGTCTTGGCTTCGACAAGAATGTCGCTGGCATTGAACGTATAGTTGTCGCGGTCTTTGACGCAAAAAAGAATAGGTTCGTAAAGCGAGCCAAAGTATTTTTTTGCCTGCACTCCTGAACTGTCATAATGCCAAATAATTCGCGAGAGAATAGTCATCTTTTTTTGAAGGTAAATGTCGAAGTGAGGCATAAATTGAGTGGAAGACATAACGTAAAGAGAGCCGTTCGGCTTTAATTTTTGCACACACAAATCAAGCCAGCGATAAGACCATGCGAGGTAATCTTCATCCGTATCCCACTTGTCTTTTAAGCCGTTAAAATTCTTCCCAATGTTGTAAGGCGGGTCGGCGAAAATCAAATCAATTGAGTTGTCAGGAACACGATGTTGGAGGACATCTAACACATCCCCGAAAATGACCGTATGGAAGTTATTTTCCAAATACATTTGCGATACGCCTACTTTGGCAGCGTCGTATTGCCCACTAAAATAATCAGTGGACACTCTATCAAAGGTAGAAATCGAGGGATTTGAAAATCGCACATTACGGATGATTGGATTCATGGGTGTATCTATTTTTTAGATTTCCGAATTACGTTTTTGACTAAAATCCTTCGCAGTTGTCTCGTATCTGGAATGTTTGAAAAGATAATCAACGGGACGGCACATGCGTCCCGTTGATTAGCGTTTGCGCCTTAGGTTCTGGCGGGGGCGCGGCTGGAGGTTTTGACGATGTCTTCGAGGAGGTTGTTGGGGACTTGCTCGAAGGTGGTCGGCTCCATTGTGTAGCTGGCGCGGCCTTTGGATAAGGAGCGGACGTCGGTGGCGTAGCCAAACATGGTGGCGAGCGGGACACGGGCATCAATGGTGCAGACGCCGTTGCGGGTTTCCATGTTTTGGATTTGACCACGGCGGCGGTTTAGGTCGCCCATGATGTCGCCTTGGTATTCTTCCGGCGTGACAACTTCGACCTTCATAATCGGTTCGAGAAGTATCGGGCCGCAGACTTTCATGGCTTCTTTGAAGGCAAAAATGCCAGCCATGCGGAAGGCGTTTTCATTGGAGTCAACTTCGTGGAAGGAGCCGAAAACGATGCGGGCTTTGAAGTCAATAACCGGATAGCCAGCGACGGTGCCGTTGAGCGCGGCTTCCAAGATACCTTCGGTGGTGGGCTTGATGTATTCTTTGGGAATGACGCCGCCGACGATTTCGTTGACGACTTCTGGGCCTTTGCCCGGATTGGGCTCGAGGATGATTTCGGCGTGGCCGTATTGGCCGCGTCCGCCGGATTGGCGGATGAACTTGCCGACGCCGCGCACTTCTTTGCCGTCGCGGGAGCCAGTGATGGTTTCGCGGTAAGAGATTTGCGGTTTGCCGGATTTGGCCTCGACCTTGAACTCGCGTTTGAGGCGGTCCACGATGATTTCCAAGTGTAGCTCGCCCATGCCAGAGATGAGGGTCTGGTTGGTCTCGGCGTTGGTGGTGACGCGGAAGGTTGGGTCTTCGGCGGAGAGACGTTGGAGGCCGATAGACATACGCTCTTGGTCGCCTTTGGAAGCTGGCTCAATCGCCATCGAGATAACAGGCTCGGGGAAGGTCGGCGGCTCAAGAATGATGTCTTCCTCCCGCGTACACAGCGTGTCGCCCGTGACGATGTCTTTGGGGCCGATGAGGGCGCAGATGTCGCCGGAGTAGATGGCGTCCACTTCTTCGCGGTCCATTGCGCGGAGCAGGATGAGGCGTGAGATGCGCTCGGTCTGGCGTTTGCGCGGGTTGTAGAGGGCTTCGCCTTTGCGCAAGATGCCGCGATAGTTGCGGAAGAAGACGAGCTGGCCGCTGAACGGGTCGCTCCAGAGCTTGAAGCACAGGCCGCAAACTTTTTTGGTGTCGTCGGGGGTGATGCCGCCTTCGATGAGTGTGTCGCCGCTGTCGGTGAAGGCTTTCATCGGTTCGACTTCGAGCGGGGAGGGAAGGTAGTCCACCACGGAGTCAAGCACCATTTGGACGCCTTTATTTTTGAGGGCGGAGCCGGGGATGACGCCGATGAATAGCTGTTTGTTGTCGGCCTGCGCTTTGGAACCGATGGAGGAAATCGTGGCTTTGCGGATGCCGACGCGAACTTCGTCTTCGGCCAAGGCTTCGCCGCCGAGATATTTTTCGGCGATGTTGTCGTCGTAGTCGGCGATGGCCTCGATGAGGGCGTCGCGGTATTTCTGGGCGTCGGCCTTGTGGGTCTCGGGGATTTCGACGGTGTTGTATTTCATGCCGCGCGGGTCGGTCTCGTCATAGATGTAGGCGACTTGTTTGACGAGGTCTATGAGGCCGGCGAATTTGTCCTCGGCACCTATCGGGAGATAGAGCGGGTGGGCGTTGCCGCGCAGCTTGGTGCGGATGTCGTCAACCGCTTTGAAAAAGTCTGCCCCTGTGCGGTCCATCTTATTGATGTAGGCGATGCGTGGGACGTGGTATTTGTTCATCTGGCGCCAGACGGTTTCCGACTGGGGCTGGACGCCGGCGACGGCGCAGAAGACGGCGACCGCGCCATCGAGCACGCGCAGGGAGCGCTCGACCTCGGCGGTGAAGTCCACGTGGCCGGGCGTGTCTATGATGTTCAGGCGTTGCTCGATGTTGGCGAAAGGGCCTTCCTTGGTCGTCCAACCGCAAGAGACGGCGGCAGAGGTGATGGTGATGCCGCGTTCGCGTTCTTGTTCCATCCAGTCGGTGACGGCGGTGCCGTCGTGGACTTCGCCCATTTTATGGACGACGCCGGAGTAGAAGAGGATACGCTCGGAGGTGGTCGTTTTCCCCGCGTCAATGTGCGCGGCGATGCCGAAGTTGCGTGTGTATTCCAGCGGGAACTTGCGTTCTTTTGCGTTGAGTGTCTGGTTGACTGCTGTGGTGTCTGACATGTGGATTGTGTGGATGCTTTGTGAGTCTTGTGTGTCTGTTTTTTGGGACGGGCGGATGGAAAGCGCGGGGGTGCCGCGTTACCAGCGCAGGTGGGCGAAGGCGCGGTTGGCCTGCGCCATTTTGTGCGTTTCCTCGCGTTTTTTGACGACGGTGCCGGTGTTGTTGTAGGCGTCTATGACCTCGGCGGCGAGCGCCTCCGTCATGGGCACTCCTTTACGGGAGGAGGCGGCGGCGGCGAGCCAGCGGAACGCCATGCTCGTCTGGCGCTCGTGCGAGATTTCGACGGGCACTTGGTAAGTGGCACCACCGACGCGGCGGCTTTTCACCTCGAGTTTTGGGCGGCAATTTTCGAGTGCTCCGAGGAGAAGTTCGACGGGGTCGCCCTTCTCGAGTTTCTCGCTAACGCGCTCGATAGCGCCATAGACAATAGCTTGGGCGATGGATTTTTTGCCGCGTTTCATAACGACATTGATAAGCTGGCTGACCAGCTGGCTGCTGTAGCGAGCATCGGGAAGATGCTGGCGTTTTGTGGCTCGGCGACGACGGGACATAGTGTTGTGCGGGTGTGTTGAACTGTGTGATTAGTGTAGTTGAAAAAACGGTTACGCTGCGGTGTTTGGTTGGCGCGGCGCGGATTATTTCTTTGCCTCCTTGGGGCGCTTGACGCCGTATTTGGAGCGGCTGCGGCGGCGTTTCTCGACGCCCTGACAGTCGAGCGGGCCGCGCACGATGTGGTAGCGCACGCCGGGCAAATCTTTGACGCGCCCGCCGCGCACGAGGACGACGCTGTGCTCCTGCAGTTTGTGCCCCTCGTCGGGGATGTAGGTGATGACTTCCTGTCCGTTCGTGAGGCGCACCTTGGCGACTTTGCGCTGGGCGGAGTTCGGCTTTTTCGGTGTGCGAATCATGACTTGAACGCAGACGCCGCGCTTGAAGGGCGAGTTGCTCAGGGCCGGTGATTTGGACTTGATGCGGGACTGTATCCGCGGCTTGCGGACGAGTTGGTTGATAGTTGGCATGTTTGCTTTTGCTATTACGGTGTGGTGTGAAAAAAGGGGGGCGTTGATAGGGTTTCTGGCGTGGGACGCAAGTTTTTTTTCAACTTTTTTTTGCAGAGGTGTGGCGGGCGGCGGCGAGGGTGTCAACGGCGGTGTGGGCGGTGGCTGAGTGCGGGGCGGGCGGCTCAACGGCTGTAAATGAAGGTGCAGCTGCTGCGGTATTCTTTGCCGAGGGTCTCAGACATTTTAGGAGTCCAAGGGTCGTAGGGGGCGCGGGCTTCGATGGCGTCTTTGCAAGCGTAGGCGGCGGCGCGGCTGGCGGAGGACTCGGCGATGACGACGTCGCGCACGGTGCCGTCGGGGCAAAGCGTGTAGGTGATGGTGACTTGGCCGCCGCGTGCGGAAATGTTGGTGCGTTGGAGGATTGTCCACCAGCTCGCTTGGACGATTTCCATCATGCGTTGGGCGTAGTCGCCGAACTCGCTGTATTTGGCATCGAGGGCGAGTGTGCCGGCTTCGTTGGTGCCGGTGGGGTTGCGCAGGAGCGGGCCGACGGTGCCAGCTTTTGCGATTTGTGGACGCGGCAGCGGGGCCGGAAAATCGTCGGCGTCGCCGATGTTGGCGCGTTGGATGGGCGGCGGGGCAGGGGGCGGCGCGGGCTTGGCGGCGGCGGTGGTGGGAGGAGTGGGCGTCGTCGGTTTGGGGGGCGTGGGTTTGGGTGGCGCGTCGGCTTTGGCGATGGTGTCGGCTTTGGCGGGCGGGGGTGGCGCGTCGGTCTTGGCGGGCGCGTCGGGGAACGCGATTTGTGGCTTGGTGTCGGGCGCGGTTTTTTCGGAAGGCGGCGGCGCGGCGGGCGGCGCAGGTTTCACGGGAAGTTTCTCCTCCTCGTGGCGCGGCTTGGGCAGTGGCCTGTTTTCGGGAAGACGCAGGACGGGGACATCGCCGGGCAAGGGCGGGGGTTTCTCGTAGGTGTCGGCGGTGCCGATGAGAGAAGGAGCGGGCACGCTCGCCTCGGCTTGGCGTCCGTCGGGGCGGCTGTTTTTGGTGGAGGTCGGAAGCTGGGCGACAGTGGCTTTGGCGTCGGGCTGGGCTTCGGGCTTGGTGTTCAGGGCGGCGTGGGGGGCGGGCGGGGCGTCGGTGTCGGCACGCGGGGCGATGGCGGCTTGCGGCGGCGCGGGCGGTTGTTCGGCGGGCGTCGGCGCGGCGACGGGTGGCGTGGGTGGCGAGGGCGGAGTGGGTTGGGTGGGCTGCGCGGGCTGGGGCGGGATGTCCAGCGGGACGCCTTTGGCGGGTTTGCCCATTGGCACACCCGGCACGGGTTGCGCGAAGTTGGGCATGAGCGGGCGCGGGGTGTTGTTGGTGATGCGGTTTGAGTGCTCCAGCTCGCCGTCGAACTTTGGCATTGACGAGCGTTCATTTGACACGGGGTCGGGCTGGGCGGCGCGTTGGTTTGCGGCACCTGTGTTGATGGTTTCGGGCGGTATGTCGGCGGGTGCGTCGGGGTTGACTTGGACGAGGCGCGGTTTGGGCGGGCGGAACTCCTCTGGCAGCAAGGCGAGCGGGATGTCTTCTTCTTTGATTTCCTTAGCGGGCAAAATTGCGAGGGTCCGTTCTTTTTCTTTTTCCTTTGCTGCGGGGGAGGCGAGTGTTTCGGGCAACACGAGCCAGAGAGCGCCGTGGATGAGGAAACTTGCGAGACCTGCCGCTGCGAGCAATAGGGCGGAGGTGGTGCTGCCTTTGGGGGTTGCGGGGAGTGTCCATGAAGACGGTGCCCGTGCGGCTTTGCGACGGCTGTTGCGAGGGGCGCGGTGTTGCGGCGAGCGGCTGGGCGTCGCGGCTGGTGGCGCGGACGGAGTCGCGGCTGGTGGCGCGGGTGTCTCTGGTGGCTTTGGTGTCACAGGGGGAAAAGCAATCAGGAGTTTTTGGGCGGTGGGCAAGATTTTTACGAGTGTGGCACAGACAATCTTGTCTGTGCCTGAAGCGGCAAAGAAGGGCGTCACGCTTATCACGTGGACGCCCTTCAATTG
>JAITPT010000263.1 GCA_031289285.1 Puniceicoccales bacterium | reverse complement strand
CGTGTTCATCCGTGGTTTCTCCTCGTTTTTTATCCCTTCACTTCTCTTCTCTTCTCTTCCCTTCCCGCAGCGTTTGATTGCTATTTCCAAGACGGAGACATCCGCAGGGCTTACGCCGCTAATCCGCGACGCCTGCCCCAACGTCAAAGGACGCACCTCCGCCAATTTTTGTCGCGCCTCCAAACGCAAGCCATACACCGCGCCATAATCCAACTCTGGCGGGATTTTTGCCAATTCCGTGCCGCTTTGACGCTCAATTGCCCGCAAATCCCGCGCCAAATACCCCTGATAACGCACCCGATACAAAATCTCCTCGCGCACCGCCGCCGACAAAGCACGAAAGCCCGCTGGCAAATCGTCTGGTTCTGTCTGCCCTGCCCCGCCCAGACCAAGACCGCGCCGCAGGACATCTCCCGCCATGCCGCCGCGCACCGACGTCCGCTCCAACTCCGCGCACCAATGTTCCACTGACACCGCCTGCGCCGCCTGCCGCGCCTGCCGCGCCGGCGACACCAGCCCCAGCCGCGCCGCATGTCCGCGCAAACGCAACTCCGCGCTCCCGTGATTGAACAACAGCCGATATTCCGCCCGACTCGTGAACATCCGGTAAGGCTCCCGCGTCCCCTTCGTCACCAAATCGTCGAGCAAAACCCCAATATACCCCTCGTGACGCCCCAAAATGAGCGGCTCCAACCCACGCAACTTCGCCGCCGCATTTGCCCCCGCTACCAAACCCTGCGCCGCCGCCTCCTCATAACCCGATGTGCCGTTGATTTGCCCAGCAAAAAACAAGTTTGCCACCGCTTTTGTCTCCAAAGACGGAAAAAGCTGCGTCGGCGGCGCATAATCGTATTCCACCGCGTAAGCCGGACGTGTGATGACCGCCCGCTGCAGCCCAGACACACTACGCAGTATCGCCAACTGCGTGTCAAACGGCAGCGACGACGATAGCCCGTTCACATACCACTCATCAGTGTTGCGCCCCTCCGGTTCCAAAAACAAACGATGCGACTCTTTTGCCGAAAAACGCACAAACTTATCCTCGATAGACGGACAATAACGCGGCCCCGTCCCCTTGATTTCCCCACTGTAAAGCGGCGAACGATGCAAGTTTTCGGCGACAATGCGCCCAGTCTCCGCGCCCGCCTCAGTAAGCCAACACGAAACTTGCTCGCTGCCGGGCACCCACCCGGGCCGACGCTGACTTTGCGAATGTTCCACGTGGAACAAACGCCCGCCGTCCGCCGCCTCGGCCTGCGTCTCCGCGCCGTCGGTTTGTTCCACGTGGAACAAATCCGTCTCGCCGCGTGTGTCGTAAAATCCAAATAGTGTGGGCACGGGATTGCCTTTTTGTTCGGCGCACTGCGAAAAATCTATGGTTTGACCGAGAATGCGGGGCGGCGTGCCTGTTTTGAGGCGTCCGAGTTCAATTCCGTTCTTTTGCAAGCTCGCCGAGAGTGTTTTTGCCGAAAAATCGCCCATGCGTCCGCCTTCTGTCTTGTTTGCGCCTATGTGCATGAGGCCGCGCAAAAAGGTTCCGGTGGTGACAACCACGGTTTTTCCGTAAAAAGCAAGGTCAAGGTGTGTCTGCACACCGCAAACCCTAGCATTTTCCACAATTAGCTCGGTGACAATCGCCTGAAATAGGGTAACTCCGGCGCTCCACTCCAATGTGTGTTTCATGCGAAATTGGTAGGCTTTTTTGTCGCATTGGACACGTGGGGCTTGGACAGCGGGACCTTTTGAGGCGTTCAAGACGCGGAATTGGATGCCGGTGGTGTCGGCGCAAACGCCCATTTCGCCGCCAAGGGCGTCAATTTCGCGAACAATATGTCCTTTGGCCTGACCGCCGATTGCGGGATTGCAGCTCATTTGTGCGATTGTGTCGGCATTGCCGGTGAGCAGGAGCACATCTGCGCCCATTCGCGCCGCTGCGAGTGCTGCTTCGCAACCGGCATGTCCCGCGCCGCAAACGATGAGGTCGTAGGGTTTGTCTTTTTCGAGGCGGATTTCTTTGAAATGTCTCATGCAGACAAAAAAAAGCAAAAGGGCAGGGAAGTGAAGAATAAAAAACGAGGAGAAACCACGGATACCCACGAATAAAAAAGAAAAAAGAAAAAAAGGAAAGGGGGGGGGGGAAGGGCAGGGCAGGGGGCAACATTTTTTTAACCACAAAGGGCACAAAGGTTAACACAAGGGACACAAAGGGGAAAATCAAATCCTCTCTGCAAATTTCAAATCCCAAATCCCCAAAACCACAAATCTGAAAATTAAAACCTCAAATCTTGAGATTTCAGATTTCAAATCTCAAATTATTAAATCTCTCAATTATTTTCCTTTGTGTCCTTTGTGAAACCTTTGTGTCCCTTGTGGTAAAATCTTTCTTCCCCACGTCCTCCCTCCCTCCCCCTCTCCCCCCTCTCCACGACCCCGACCTCTCCGCCTTTTCCACGACTCCGTCTTTCTGCGGGAACTTTTTTCTTTCATTCGTGTATATTCGTGTTTATCCGTGGTTTCAAACCCGTTTTCCCACGCTTCCTTCTCTTTCCCTTTTTTCTTCTTTTCTTTTCTCTTTAACGCCATGACTCCTTCCGACTCACCCTATTCACCCGCTACACCGCCGCCGAGCGCGGAGCGACTGCTTTTAACTTCTGCGCTTGTCGGGGGAGGGCTTACCTTGGCGGCGCACTCGCTCGAAACACAAAGACGCGCTCGCACACAAGCTGCTGTCCGAGCCGCTGCTGTTAAGGTCGCCATTGTTGGCTGCGGAGAACAAGGAAATGTTATCTTGGACATCTTGCTAAAAATCCAAGACACCACCGACGCAACTGAATCGGCGCATATTGCTGCTGTCTGCGATGTCCGTCCGCTCGCACGTGAGACCGCCACGCGCCACATCGAACAACACACGGGCATTGCGCCACACGCTTACGCCGACTTCAGCGAATTGCTTGAAAAAGAAAAAGGCTTGGACGCCGTATTTATTGCTACTCCCGACTTCTGGCACGAACAACATGTTGTCGCCGCGCTTGAAGCTGGTCTGCATGTTTATTGCGAACCCATGATGTCGCGCACACTCGATGGTGCCCGCCATATCCTTGCCACCGCCGCCAAAACAGGACTTCTTTTGCAAATCGGCTACCAACGCCGAAGCAATCCAAATTATCGCTACGCACTAAATGTTCTCCACAAGGGATACAATGTCTTTGGACGGATTGTTGACATCAATACATTCTGGCACACACCAGTTTCTGACGACAAACAATTGACAAGAAAAGAAACCGCCGCGACCAAAGAAACTGCGGGCTGGCTCAAACTCGCTGGTTTTAACAATGCGCACGAGTATTGCAATTGGCAGCACTATAAAAAGTATTCCAACGGTCTCGTCGCCGGACCGCTTGCGCATCAAAACGACTTTATAAACTGGTTTTTCGGGAAACCCGTCGGAGTGCTCGCTGGGGGTGGCGTAGATTATTACAACAGAGATTGTTACGCTGGTGACGACCTGCGTTGGCTCGCTCGCGAAAACTATGACAATCTGTTTTGTATTTTTGATTACAAGGTTGACGATCTTGTCGTCCGCGCAAGTCTCCGCGCACTTACAACAACGGGGAGTCAGGGGGGTAATCCCGTGCATATACACAGACGCCTGCAACTAATTCCGGTGCAAAAAGGATCAGGAAATACAGAGATGTTGAAAGGCGTTAGTAGCGTGTTAAGATTGGACGAAAATGAGAACTTTATGCTTTTATATTTGATTCGCCCGAGGGGAAATGAAGCTTATGCTGCTCGGGATTTGTGGAGAAAAACGTTTGGCTTCTCTTTTGACTTGCGTTCGGGCGCAGAGAAGTTGGGATTCCTTATCGAACACTTCGAACCGGAGATTGATATGCGCACCGCCACTCCACCTCCAGATTATTCCACATTGCCCTTCACACTCAACGGCAAGCATCCCGTGCAGCCGCACATCGAAAACTTTCTCCGAGTCATTCGGCACAATCCTGAAAACGACCCGAAAAAAAGACCGATATTGCGTTGCGATGCCGCGACTGCATTTGCGAGCGAAGCACCGCTTTATCGTGTCAACGAGGCAGTTGAAAAACAGGCGCGGCTTGTCTTTGACGCTGCCGATTTTTCCACTGTTAACCCGCCAAATCTAAAACAAAAATAATGACACCGTTCGGCCTCTATTGTCATGTCCCGTTTTGCGTGGACACCTGTGACTTTTGCGCTTTTTACCAGCAAAAACCACGGCGTGGCGACATCGCCCGTTTTCTCGCGGGTGTCGGACGCGAACTTGAACTCGCGCCGCCAGACCGGCCTGCGCAAACTTTTTTTTGGGGCGGCGGGACACCGAGTGCTCTCACGTCCGACGCGCTGTCGCGTCTCGGCGAAGTTTTTCTCCGCGCCAACGCCGCTGCGCCCGCCGAGTGGACTGTCGAAATGGCACCTGCCACTGTTAGCCGCGAACGTCTCGCCGCGCTGCGTTCGCTGGGTGTTACACGTATCTCGTTGGGGGCGCAGAGTTTCGACACCGCCACACTCGCCGCGCTCGGTCGGCGTCACTTACCCACGCAGATTTTTCGCGCATGGGAAATGATAAGTGCTGCGGATTTTCGTGACACCTCCCTCGACCTGATTTTTGCCGTGCCCGGTCAAGACGAGGCGCGTTGGGAAGCCGACCTTGCCACTGCTGTCCGCCTTGCTCCCTGTCATATCTCGACTTATTGTCTTACTCTTGAAGAAGATACAGTTCTCTACGCTCGTCTCGCCCAAGCGAATGTCGCTGCTGGCGGGGCACCTGCGCCGCCCGACCCCGTGCGCGAGGCTGCGCTTTACCGCGCCACTTGGGCTTTTCTCGAAAATGCGGGTTATGCGCAATACGAGATTTCCAACTTTGCCCGTGCAGGCCACGCCTGTGTCCACAACCTAAACACTTGGCGTATGGGGGAATGGCTTGGCTACGGTCCCGCTGCGGCTTCGCAACATGCCAGCCGACGTTTCCAAAATCCCGCCGACCTCGAACGCTGGCTGCGCGGCGTGGAGAGCGGCGAACTTGTTCGCGAACAAACAGTTGCGCTGACGTCGCAGTTGTTGTTGCAAGACGCGCTTATTTTCGGCTTGCGCATGAACGAGGGTGTCCATCTCGCCAAAACGGAGCGGCGTTTTGGCGCAAACTTTCCTCCTATCGTGCGCGTTCTGGGGCAACGCTTGGTTGCGGAGGGATTTCTGGAAACGCAAAATAGTGGCGACCTCTGGCGTCTCACAGTAGAGGGTCGCCTCCGCGCCGACGCCATCGCTGGTGCCATCTTAGAGATAGAATAAAATAGTGGAAAATAGCGGGGAAGCGGGCGGGGGGGGAAGGGTTTTACCACAAAGGGCACAAAGATTTCACAAAGGGCACAAAAGAAAAACAATATGGGAATTGAAATTTAATTTTCCGTATAAAGATTTGAAATTAGGGATAAGAAAAATGTGGTTCCTTTGTGTCCTTTGTGGTTAAAAGAACGTCCCCTTTTTTTCCCAGAGCTTCCCATCCCCACTTTTTCATTCCCGCCGTCTCATTCATTCACCGACTTACCCTTCTTTTTTTATTAGTGTCCATTCGTGTTCATCCGTGGTTTCAATTATTTTTTCTTTGTGTCCTTTGTGCCAACAGATGTGTCACTTGAGTGTAAAAGAAATACACATTTTTTTCACAGATCCTACCGTCCCAACAATATCATT
>JAITPT010000066.1 GCA_031289285.1 Puniceicoccales bacterium | reverse complement strand
ATTTTTAGACAGTCTAATTTTTTCTTTGACATGGTATGCGTGATTTGGCGCGGAAATAACTTTCCAACTTATTCTTTCATGTGCCACCATATTTCGGTGCCCGCACACCACTATCAGTTACCGTTGCATCTCCGTCCAGTTTTCAGAGGAAAACCGCTGACGGAACAGGGCGGGGCAGGGAGGGCGGCGGGGAACGGGGTGTTGGCAGGCAGGGCGGGGGCGGCACTGTCTTTGTTTAGAAAGCTGGATGTCCGTCGCCTGCGCGAGCAGTTTTATTGGCGGCTCTGGTGGTTGCAAAACACGCTTCTGCGTGGTGTGCGGAAGGCGGACGAGGTTCTCCCCGCCCGCCGCTTTTTGTAATGCCACCCGCATTTTAACCGCAGATAACACAGATCGCGCAGACATGAAGAGCAGGGGAGTTGGCGAAGGGGGGCGAAGGGGAGGGGAGGGGGAGCGATTTTTAACCACAAAGGCCAGAGAGGGCACAAAGGACACAAAACGTTCCTGATTTTTTGAATTTGGGAATTTTGCATCACCCGATTTAACACGCCCCTACACACCCAATTCTTACTCCCTTTGTGCCCTTTGTGAAAACCTTTGTGCCCTTCGTGGTAAATTCGTCCCCTCCCCGCCCCTCCCTTGCCCCTTCTTCACCTTTTGCCCTGCTCTTCATATCTGTGCTTTCTGCGTTATCTGTGGTTTTCCCTCTGCCTCCGTGAAAAAGGGACAGGCATTTTTTCACTTTTCCAAATACTTTTTCAAACGGTATTTCTTCGATGACTTCGTTGCCGCTGCTTTTGCGCTTTGCGGCGGCGGGCAAATCCGTATTTACGGGGCGGCTTATGCCACTGAGTTCCGACAACTCCGATTCCACACATTCCCGACCCGTGCCCGCGCCCGCGCGCCACTACGACACCGCATTCAGGGTCACGCCTGCCTACCGTGCCAGCCTGCCGGATATGCAAAACACCGACAGCTCGCAAATCCAAGGTGCCAATGTGCCCATCCTCCAAGTCGGCAGCTCAAACTTTCGCCTCCCGCTGCGCTACCGCACCCGCGACGGTGGCGTGTCGCCAACTCTCGAAACCGCGGTGACGGGCACCGTGTCCCTCGCCGCTGGGCGCAAAGGCATCAACATGTCGCGCATCATCCGTGGGTTTTACGATTTCAAAGACCGCGAGTTCACGGCGGACACCCCCGCCGAAATTTTGCGTCGCTACAAAACCGACCTCGATGCCGAGCGGGCGCGTTTGCGCCTCGTTTTCAGCTACCCCATTTTGCAAACAAGTCTGCGTAGCGGTCTCGACGGTTTCCAATACCACCGCTGCGCCTACGAGGCGCGCACCGACGCGACGAGCATCGGCGCGGCGAGTGCCGAGGGGCGTTTCATTCATTTCGACTACGTGTATTCCTCTGCCTGCCCGTGCTCGGTGGAGCTTTCTGAACACGCCCGCGAGACACGCGGCGTCTTCTGTGTCCCGCACTCGCAACGCTCCAAAGCCCGCATCGTCGTCCGCCTCGCCCCGGGTGCTACGCTCGCCATTGAGGACATCCGCGACCACTGCGCAGCTGCGTTGCGCACCGAGACCCAAGTCATGGTGAAACGCGAAGACGAGCAGGCTTTCGCTGAGCTTAACGGCGCATACGTCAAGTTTGTCGAAGACGCTGCCCGCCTCCTTCACGCCCAGCTCGACGCCGACCCGCGCATCGCGGACTTCCAAGCCGCCTGCGCCCACTTGGAGTCGCTGCATTCGCACGACGCCGTCGCGGTCATCAACAAAGGTGTCGTTGGCGGTCTGGACGCAGACTTCTCGGAGTTCCAAGAACTCGTCTGCTGAGTGCGGCGCGTGAAGCATGGCGCAGACAGGCCATCGCGCCGGGCTGACCGTGAAGTTTCTGTTGCTGTTGCGGGGGAAAAATACACTCATTCTTCCAGATGAAACGCATCGTTTTTTTTGGTTCGGATGAGATCGCGCTGCCTTGCCTTGAGCATATAGCGGGGGAAGCTGATGTGGAAATCGTGGCGGCGTTTAGCCAACCCGATCGCCCTTCTGGGCGCGGGAAACAAGTTCGCGCTAACGCCGTTGTCGAATGGGCGCGGCAACGCGGGCTGCCCGTTTTTCAGCCACAGGAACGCCCGGGCGAGGAGGCCGCCGCTACCTTGCGCGAACTCGGCTGCGATGTCGCGCTCGTTATGGCCTACGGGCACATTCTCCGACGCGAATTGTTAGAAACGCTGCCGTTGGGATTTTTCAATATCCACGGCTCGCTTCTGCCGGCCTTGCGCGGCGCGACGCCGATTGAGGGCGCGATTGTGTCTGGTCTCGCAGAAAGCGGCGTGTGCCTCCAACGGGTCGTCTCGCGTTTGGACGCAGGTGCCGTCCTTGATGCCGAGCGTGTGCCGCTTGCGCCCGATGAGACGCGCCTCTCGCTGCGCGAAAAAATGGCTGCGGCAAGTGTCCCGCTCATTGCGCGGGTGCTCCCGCAGATTTTTTCCGGCGATGCTGCTGGCGTCCCCCAAGATGAAACGGTGGCGACCTTCACCCGAAAAATCACTCGCGAGGATTCGGCGGCGGATTTCCATGCCACGGCGCGGGAGCTTGCGGCGCGTGTGCGTGCGCTTTCTCCTTGGCCCGGGGTGACAATTCCGTGGGGCGGCATTGAGCTAAAAATCGGCGGTGCCTTTGAGGTGGAAAATACGGGAAACATCGCGTCCGCCGCCCTCGCCGTCCCTGGGACGATTTTGCAGGCGGATGGGCGTGGGGTTTGCGTGGCGACTGGCACGGGGGTTTTGTGCCTGTCGCACCTGCAACGCCCGACCGCGAAAATGCTTCCCGCCGCAGCGTTTTTGGCGGGTATGCCTTTGCCGATAGGCTCCGTTTTTGAAAGCCGCCCGATGCGGGCCTTAGTGGCGGCTGCGCCCTTCAAGAACCTTGATAAATAGTCAATGCAACGGTGAGACACCTTTTTTGCCCTTACGGAGTGCAGTGGCAAAGGGCGCGGAATGCTCCGCCGCGCCCGCCGACACCGCGTTCAAAGCGACGGAAGACATTGGTTTCCGATAGGTTACGATATCCGCGAAAGTGGTGTCGGTGGTCGTTCGCCGTTTTGCTCTGCACTTTACAAGGGTAGTGCCCGACCGCTCGTGCTAAACAGAAATCGAGAGTCAAAGGAAAAAGCGTCTGGCACTTTATTGAGTGGCGAAAGTGGTGTTGGTGGTCGTTCGCCGTTTTGCTCTGCACTTCACAAGGGTCGTGCCCGACCGCTCGTGTCGAACGAAAATCGGGAGTCAAAGGAAAAAAGCGTCTGGCACTTTATTGAGTGGCGAAAGTGGTGTAGGTGCTCGTTCCTCGTTTTGCCATGCACTTTACAAGGGTGGTGCCCGACCGCTCGTGTCGAACGAAAATCGGGAGTCAAAGGAAAAAAGTGTCTGGCACGTTATTGAGTGGCGAAAGTGGTGTAGGTGGTCGTGCCCCGTTTTGCCATGCACTTCACAAGGGTAGTGCCCGACCGCTCGTGCTGAACGGAAATCGGGAGTCAAAGGAAAAAGTGTCTAGCACTTTATTGAGTACTGAACGGAAATCGAGAGTCAAAGGAAAAAAGTGTCTGGCACTTTATTGTGTATTGATGAAATACCGACATTGCGCCCCCTACGGGACGGGAGATACACCAACCCCAAGTTATGTTTAGGAGTGCCCTTTACACAGGAGCTTTGGCGGTTTTTTCGGCTTTTTTGCGTTCGTTGGGGTCGAGGTGACGTTTGCGCAGACGCAGAGAGGTGGGAGTGACCTCCACTAACTCATCCGTTTCAATGTATTCGAGAGCGGCCTCCAGAGACAATTTGCGGGACGGTTTTACACGGGCGGCGTCGTCCGAACCAGAGGCACGGACGTTCGTGAGCTTTTTGTTGATGTCCAAATTGACAGGGATGTCGTTGTCTTTGCAGTGCTCGCCGACGACCTGCCCCTCGTAGATTTCGTCGCCCGGGGTCACAAAGAAGTCGCCCCTGTCAAACAATCTGTCGAGGGAGTATGCGGAGACAGTCCCGCCAGCAGCGGCGACCATGACGCCTTGGGCGCGGCGCGGGGGTTCGCCCTTCAACGGCTCGTAGGCGAGAAAGGTGTGATACATGACACTCTCGCCGCGCGTCGCGGTGAGGAGTTGTGTGCGTAGGCCAAAAATCGCCCGCGAGGGGATTTTGAACTCCGTGTGTATCCAGCCCGCCGCACCCGTTTTTTGGTCAACGCGCAATAGCTCGCCTTTGCGCCCCAGCACAAGCGACATGACGTCGTTCTGGTTGCCCTCTGGGCAGTCAATAACAAGGTTTTCGACTGGCTCACATTTTTCGCCATTGATGTCGCGCAAGATGACTTGGGGCTTGCCAACTTGTAGTTCGTAGCCTTCGCGGCGCATCGTCTCGATGAGGACGCCGAGGTGCATGAGGCCGCGGCCAGAGACTTGAAAGGCATCGCTGCCGACGACGCGCTCAACGCGCAAAGCGACGTTGCGCTCAAGCTCGCGTGTGAGGCGGTCGCCGATTTGGCGCCCCGTGACGAAGCGTCCCTCGCGCCCGGCGAAGGGCGAGTCGTTCACGCGAAACGCCATCGTGACGGTCGGCTGGTCAATCTCGACAGGCGGCAGGGCGACGGGTGTTTCTGGGTCGGCGACGGTGGCACCGATTTCCACGCCGTCGAGGCCGAGGACGGCGCAGATGTCCCCTGCGGAGGCTTCGGCGGTCTCGACGCGGCGCAGGCCCTCGAAGGTTTCGAGTTTGAGAATTCTTTGGCGGCGGATGGAGCCGTCGCGGGCGATGAGTGCGACGAGTTGGGCGTTGCGCAACGTGCCAGCGGAGACGCGCCCGACGGCGATGCGCCCGACGTAGTCGCTGTAGAGGATGCTCGTGACCATGAGCTGGAGCGGGTATTCGAGTGCCTCCTCGCGTGTGGCGAAACCGGCGGCGGCACCGCGTGAGGAACCGGGCGCGTAGGGCGCGGGGATGGTGTCAACGATAGTCTGAAAAAGCTCCAGCATGTCGGCGGGGCGGGTGGCGGCGTCGAGGCGGTCGGAGTCGGCGCAGGCCCAGCCCTCGCGGGCGGAGGCATAGACGACGGGAAAATCGAGCGCGGACTCCGGCGCGTCGAGTGCGACGAGGAGGTCGAAGACCTCGTTGACGACGTCGTCGGGGCGGGCGGCGGGTTTGTCCACTTTGTTGACGACGACGACGGGTTTGAGGCCGAGGGCGAGGGCTTTGGAGAGGACGAAGCGCGTCTGGGGCATCGGCCCCTCGAATGCGTCCACGACGAGGAGGCAGCCGTCTGCCATGTTGAGAACTCGCTCGACCTCGCCGCCGAAGTCGGCGTGGCCGGGCGTGTCTATGAGATTGATTTTGTATTCCGTCCCGTCGCGTTCGTCGCGCCAGCGGATAGCGCAATTTTTTGCGGTGATTGTGATGCCGCGTTCTCGTTCGAGGTCACCGGAGTCCATGATAAGCCCGTGTTGTCCGCCGGCGAGTTTGTCGAGGTCCTCAGCGCGGAACATTCCGGATTGGTAGAGGAGGCGGTCGGTGAGCGTGGTTTTGCCGTGGTCCACATGGGCGATGACGGCGACGTTGCGAAGTTGCATACTGCGTTATTTATAGAGACTGCTGCTGATGTTTTGTGAAAAAAGAAAAGGGGCAACATTCTCCCAAACACAACGGGCACTCCCGCAGGCGGGATTTGAAAATAGTCTTGATGCCGCTGGACGAAGTCATGGTCACCAGCTTTTTAGACACGGGATGAATGTTACCCTGAACGCGACACTGCGGTTTTTCGCGCTGCGCACAAGAGTTTTTTTTCGTCGTCGGCGGATGGGTGTGCCTGCGGCTTACTCCGCCAGCCCCCAGCGCGACGCGAATGGGTAGAGGATGAAGAAGCCGCGCCCGATGATTTCGCGTTCTGGCACGAGGCCCCACTCGCGGCTGTCGCGGCTGTTGCCGGAGTTGTCGCCCATCGCGAAGTAGTTGCCTGCGGGGAGCGGGTCGCCGTCGTTGAGTGCGCCGCCGCCCGTGTAGCCGTAGTATTCGGCGGAGGCGAGGGCGGCGTTGTTTTTGGCGAAGGCGGGTTTGCCGGAGATGGGTTTGTCGTTGCGCAGGAGCGCGGGCGGGCGGACTTCGAGGCGGTCGCCCGGTTCGCCGACGAGCCGTTTGATGTAGTAAAAGTTCCCGCCAATTCCGGGGATGTTTTTGGTGGCAAAAACAAAAGGGTCGCCAGCTTTGGGGCGGGTGAAGTTGTAGCTCACGCGCTCGACGAGCACGAGGTCGCCGGTGATTACGTCGAAGTTTGCCAAGCGCCCGCCAGCAACGACGCGGCGGTGTGTGCGTAGGTAAAGTTTTTTGCCAACGGTGAGGATGTCTTGGTTGTTCTCGGCGTTGCGCAACACGCGCACCCATTGGAGCGGCTCGCTGATGGGCAGCGCGGCCTCGGTGGGAAAATAGGTTTTCAAAACGACGCTCGTGAAGGAGAACTCCTTGGGCGTGGCGAGGGTGACAGTCTCGGCGACGTCACCCGTGGCGGGGTCGCCGACGGCGAGGTGAAACTCGTCGGAGGGGCTTGCGAGCAGCCCCGTGCCGAACAGCCCGCTGTCAACGCCTTCGCCGATTTTCGACGGTGTGTGGTTTTCGTTGATTTCGCCGATGGGGATTAAAACTTCGCCGGGCTTCGACGCCCGCGCCTCCACGCGGGTCGCCATGCGCGTGAGTTTGCGCCAGAACGCGGTAGCGCCAGACGGGCCGTCGTTCTCGAGCGGGAAGACCTCGCACGTCATGCCGTGGTAGGTGGGATACATGGAGTTGGTGGGGATTTTGAAGGGTTGCACGAAGAAGGAGCGCACGCTGCAAGCGATGATGGCGGCGACGATGATTAGCTCTATCCACTCGGGGAGGAGGCGCGAGGGGTAGATTTTGCCACCAACGGCGAGGAGGGCGGCGTGGGCTTCTTCGACGGCGGCAGTCCGCTCCTCGGCGTCGGCGGCGGAGTCTTTTGCAAACTGCGTTTCGAGGTTGGCGCGGGCGGCGCAGAGGCGGTCGGCAGCGTGGTTTTCGAGCGTGTCACGGCGGTAATTCCAGACCTTGCGGATGTGTTGCGCGAGTGCGGCGGCGGAGGCGTGAAGCTCGGCGTCGGGGTTTTTCTTAAAAACAGAAAACATGCGCGGGCGAGGGAGACGTTTTTGCGGGTGCCGCGCAATGAAACAATCGTTGCCAGCCATGCGCCTCGCCGCACCTTTGGCGGCACTATGGCTGATACGCAAGACACCACCACCTCGGGGCGCAGCGGGGAAAATCGGGACGGGCGCAGGCCGGTCAAAATCACGGTGAACGATTTCTACGAAGATGCAAAAGAGGCACTCGTGCTCGATGTCCTCGCAGGCGAGGCCGGCCTCGGCAACGAGATTGCCGAGAAATCCCTCAACCGCCCGGCACTCGCGCTCACGGGCTATTTCAAGAATTTTGCGAACAAGCGCCTCCAGCTTTTCGGCATCGGCGAGGTTTCCTATCTGCTCGACCAACCGACCGAGAAACAGGACGACATCCTGAAGCAAATTATGCAGGAGGGCATCCCGGGCATCCTCCTCGCCAACGATAGCTCGACGCCCGGCTCGCTGCTCGACGCCGCCGACATCTTCCACGTCCCCGTGCTCCACAGCCGATGTCAATCCAAAGAGCTTTTTCCCGAAGCCACGATACGCATCGAGCAACTTTTCGCGCCGCGCATAAGTGTCCACGCCTCGCTCGTTGACATCCGCGGCCTCGGCGTGCTGCTCGTGGGCGCAAGCGGCGTCGGCAAGAGCGAATGCACACTCGCCCTCATCCGGCTCGGGCACAGCCTCATCGCCGACGACACCGTCGTCATCAAACACGTTTTCGGACACATGCCGAAGCGCGTCCGCACCGACCCCGACACCGACGAGACCATCGTCAAACAATACGGCAGCGGCTTAGAAGGGCGCCCAAAGCATCCCGACCTCGGCGGATTTATGGAGTGCCGAGGCGTGGGCTTTATTGACGTCAAAGCCATCTACGGTGTGCGCGCCGTCTTGCCGAAAAAAAGCGTGGACATCGTAGTGACACTCAAAAATTGGGACGAAGAAGCGCGGGAAAAAGCACCCGACGAAGACCGCACCGGACTGGACCGGACGACCTACGAAATACTCGGTCAACAGGTGCCGCATTTCGTCCTGCACGTGCGCCCAGGACGCGACATCGCACAGCTCGTCGAGGTCTGCGCAATGGTCCACGCACTCCGGCAAACAGGCTACGATTGCGCACGACATTTTAACGAACGGATTATCGAAATCATAAATAAAGACCGGCCAAAACCGTATCCGTTAATCGCATGAGAAAACGCATGAAAACAGACGCGACGGGGGGCGGCGCGGGGGCGGGAGGCGCGGACGGCGGGGTGCCGGTGTGCCTGACAATCGCGGGCAGCGACAGTGGCGGCGGCGCGGGGATTCAGGCAGATTTGCAGACCTTCGCCGCCTGCGGTGTCCACGGCGTCAGCGCCATCACTTGCCTCACGGCGCAAAATCCGGCGGGCGTGAGCGGGCTTTTCCCGACGCCGCCCAGTTTTGTGCTGGAACAGGCGCGGCAGACGGCGCGGTTTTTTGCGCTGGGCGCAGTGAAAACGGGCATGTTGCTCAACCGCGAAATCATTCTCGCGGCGGCAGAGTTTATCGCGGAACAACGCGCCGCAAACCCCGCCCTGCCCTTTGTGCTCGACCCCGTGATGGTGTCCACCAGCGGGGCGCGGCTGCTCGAACCTGAGGCTGTCGCCACGCTACGCGACACGCTTTTTCCGCTGGCAACCCTCATCACACCCAATCTCGACGAGGCGGCGGTTTTGCTCGGCGAAGCGCACATCGCCACACCCGACGCAATGGAAATCGCAGCGCGGAAACTCGCCGCCGCACACGGCTGCGCCGTTTTGCTCAAAGGCGGCCACCTCCAAACCGACACCCTGACCGACGCACTGGTTTTCCCCGAAAAAAACGGAAGCGAGAAAGGTGTGGAGAATCGTGTGGAGAACGGCGCGGAGGGAGTGCTGTTTCTGACGGCCAGCCGTTGTCCTGCTACGAACACGCACGGCAGTGGCTGCACCTATGCGGCGGCAGTCACGGCCTTTCTGGCGCACGGGGCGACTCTGCGCGTCGCTGTTTCTGCCGCCCACGCTTATTTGCAACGCGGCATCCACGCACCCATGCGCATCGCCGGACACGCCTTCATCGCGCATCGTGTGTAATACCATTTATCAGCAGAAATCGTTCCCTTAGCCCTTGCAAGGGCGTCCGGCATTTAGCCGGTGGTGACTGAGCGCAGCGAGGGAACCACCCGTAACGAGCGGAAGCACACAGAGTCCCGAAGAGTAAAAAATTAATTAGTCTGGCTAATTATTTTTTGCCAATCTTCGCCCGTCCAAAAAAAAGATTGTGCTCGCTGGATTTTCTTGGCGTAATCCGCGCCCTCACCGTCTTACCGCGTTGACCACTGACTCAAAAACTTCAAAAACTTTTTCCCAATGACCACGCACTCGTCCCTGCACCCACACTCGCTCCCGCTCGGTTCCGACACCGAGCCTCAACTGGCAAACGCCGCTACGCCCCGAACCCGTGCGGCAGCGAACGCCGCTTCACGCGCTCGGCCTCGCCGCTCGACGGCGCACCCGTGCGCACGGACGTTCTCGCTGTTTCTCGCCCTGTGCGCATTGCACGGGCTACCCGCCGGACATCAATCTGCAAAAGGAGAAGTTGCCGCCGCCTGCGATGCACCTGACTCGTCCGAGTATGATGAAAGACCGTATCTCGTCGAAGGGCGGGCAAAGGTGAAACTTTCGGGGAAATGGGGCTTCGTGGACAAAGCTGGCAAAGTCGCCATCCCGATAAAATATGACAAGGTGGAAAATTTCAATGACGGCTTGGCAGCAGTGCAATTGTCTGGAAAATTCGGCTTCATTGACCAGGCAGGCAAGGTCGTCATCCCGATAAAATATGCCCTTGCGGAGTCTTTCTCTGAAGGGCTGGCGGCGGTGAAGTTGTCAGGGAAATGGGGTTTTATAGACAAAACAGGCAAAGAAGTCATCCCGATAAAATATGGTTCCCGACTGTATTTCCGTGAAGGTTTAGCATCGGCAAACTTGTCCGGAAAATACGGTTTCATAGACAAAACGGGCAAAGAAATTATTCCGATAAAATATGATTATGCCGATCCTTTTAGTGAAGGGCTGGCGGGTGTAAAATTGTCTGGAAAAACAGGTTTCATAGATAAAACGGGCAAAGAAATCATTCCTATCAAATATGACCACACCGGTTCTTTCAAGGAAGGGCTGGCGTGTGTAACGTTGTCTGGAAAAACGGGTTTCATAGATAAAACAGGCAAAGAAATTATTCCTCTAAAGTATGATTACGCTTTTCCTTTTGATAACAATTCTTTTGATAACGGATTGGTGCGGGTAGTACTGTCGGGAAAATATGGCTTCATTGACAAAACAGGTAAAGAAGTTATCCCAATAAAATATGATTACGCCGATTTTTTTCATGACGGACTTGTGGAAGTAACGTTGTCAGGGAAATCAGGTCTTCTCGACAGAACAGGCAAAGAAGTCGTCCCGATAAAATACGAGGAGATACGGAGAGTCTATCGTGATGGATTATCTGTAGTGAAGTTTTCGGGAGAATGGAGTCTCCTTGACAAAACGGGCAAAGAAATCACTCAGAAAAAATATGAGGACATGGGATACTTCTCTTATGTAGGGCTGGCTGTGGTGAAGTCTTCTGGAAAATGGGGTTTTATAGACAAAACAGGCAAAGAAATCATTCCGGCAAAATATGAGACGGCGAGGGGCTTCGACTTCTCTTCCGAACTGGCTGCGGTGAAATTGTCTGGGAAATGGGGCCTCATAGATAAAACGGGAAAGGAAATTACTCCGATGAAATATGGGTATCTCGGCAACTTCTCTAATAACAAGCTGACAATGGCGGAATTGTCAGGGAAGTGGGGTTTTATAGACAAAACGGGAAAAGTTGTCATTCCGATAAAATATGACGGTGCGCAGCCGTTTGACGGGAAAGTGGCAGTGGTAAAATTGGGCGCAGAAGTTTTCCTCATCAACAAGTCTGGTGAGCGCGTTGCGCGGTAGTCCGCGCATCTCATAGCATTTCCCATTCAAAAAATTAGGGGCACTCCTAAAAATAAATTTTGACTTGGTGTATCTCCTGTCCCGTAGGGACGCAATGTCGGTAGCACGGGACTTTAGTGAAAATGCCGCCCCCGCGCCCGTGTCCCAGAGGGACGCAACCGCTGTGGCGGAAACGGGTTGTGTCCCTACGAGACGCAGAGCGAGAGGTGACCACGAACACGGGGTTGAACCCCAAGGTTCCTCGCGAAAGGAATTAGTCTGGTTAATTATTCTGGCGACTTTTCGGAGGGAGTCCAGATTTGCTTCACGAACACTCGGAAAATCATGCACTTACAACGCAGCAGACATGTTGGCCATTTGCCGCACTCGAATAAAAAGGCAGCCATTTTTTTCGTTTGACTTCAAAATAGCTTATGTTCGTCAGACTTTCGCTCCGCACACAGCAGGATTTACAGTGCGGGGCTGCGGCACCTGCACTACGACTCGAAATAGCGAGGAACCTCTTTAGTCTGGTTAATTATTCGGAGAGAGGCGGGGGAAGGGGAGAAGTAAGTATCCGCCTCTCAACTACGCGATAAATCATGCACTTACGACACGGGCAACATTTTGCCCATTTGTCGCGCTCGAATTAAAAGGCAGCCATTTTATTACTTGACTTCGCTGCGGCTCGTGCAACTTTCCCTTGCAGTGCCTACCTCGTGCCCGCTACAAAATTGCAACGGAATACACACCGCCAGCATCTGGTAATCCGATAATCTCGCCCCATGCGGGGCTGGCTACACTTGAGTTCCCACTCAAAACAGCGAGGAACTGGGGAGAAGTAAGTATCCGCCTCTCAACTACGCGATAAATCATGCACTTACAACACGGGCAACATTTTGGCCATTTGTCGCGCTCGAATTAAAAGGCAGCCATTTTATTACTTGACTTCGCTGCGGTTCGTGCAACTTTCCCTTGCAGTGCCCACCTCGCGCCCGCTACGAAATTGCAACGGAATACACACCACCAGCATCTGGTAATCCGATAATCTCGCCCCATGCGGGGCTGGATGCGTCCGAGTTCCCACTCAAAGTAGCGAGGAACCTATTTTGAACACAACTGCCGTTTTTTAGGATTATGTTTTTGAATGGGAAATGGTATCACATTCAAAACAGCGAAGAACCCCCATTTCTTTGATTCTCGCTTTTACCCTCTTCCGATGCCGTGGATGGTGAAACCGATTTCGGAGAGTTGCTTGTGATTGAGGATTGTCGGGCCGTCAAAGAGGAAAGCGGGTTTGCGCATGGCGGCGTGAATGCGGCGGTAATCTAATCGCACAAACTCATCCCAACCTGTGAGAACGACAATCGCATGGGCTTGCGCAGCAGCGGCGTAGGCGTCGGGCGCGACCTCCACACGGGGGCAACCCTGCTCGTCGGTGGCATCAGGGGCGAGGCCGAGGTCGGCGTGAATTTGCGCGGCGGAGACTTTTGGGTCGTATATCGCCAAGTTCGCCTGCTCGTCCAACAATTCTTTGGCGACCGCAATTGCCGCTGATTCGCGAGTGTCGTTCGTTTCTTTCTTAAAAGCAAAACCAAACAAGGCAATGCGTTTCCCCGAAACCGTGTTAAATAAAGCCTTCACAATACGACGGACAAAGCGATGTTTTTGCCAATCATTCATTGTCACCACTTGTTCCCAATAACGCGCCGCTTCGTGCAAGCCGAAATGCTCGCAAAGATAGACGAGATTTAAGATGTCTTTTTGAAAACACGAGCCGCCAAAACCCACCGACGCTTTCAAAAACTTTGGGCCGATGCGGGCGTCCGCGCCGATAGCCGCCGCCACTTCGTCAACATTCGCGCCCGTCTCTTCGCACAGGGCAGAAATAGCATTTATCGAGGAAATGCGCTGCGCCAAAAATGCGTTTGCGGTGAGCTTCGACAACTCCGACGACCAGACATTGGTTGTCAAAATTTTGTCACGCGGAATCCAGTGCGCGTAGATGTCAATGAGTATGCGAGCGGCCTCGGCACCAGCGGGTGTTTCTTCGGCACCGACCAACACACGGTCGGGATTTTCCAAATCGGTGATGGCCGTCCCCTCCGCCAAAAACTCAGGATTGGAGAGCACCTGAAAATTGACCCCCTGTTTTTTCTCCGCTGCCAAAATAAGCTGTATCGTCTCTGCTGTGCGAACAGGCAGCGTAGATTTTTCGACGACAATTTTGTCGCTCTCGGCGACAGCGGCGATTTTGCGTGCGCAGATTTCGAGATACCGCAAATCGGCGGCTTTCCCCGCACCCTCTCCGTAGGTTTTGGTGGGCGTATTGACCGACATAAAAATCACATCGGCGTCGTGAATGGCGGCGTCAACGTCGGCAGAGAAAAAGAGATTTCGCCCGCGAGTTCGCTCGACGACTTCGGCGAGACCGGGTTCATAGACGGGCAGTTCCGGCGAGTTCCATTGCGCGATGCGCTGCGCATTGACGTCAACGACGGTGACGGTGATTTCGGGGCATTTGTCTGCGATAACGGCCATTGTCGGCCCGCCGACATAGCCCGCTCCGATACAGGCGATTTTCATGTGGTTTTATGTTTGTTGCGCGTAGAAAAGACGTGAGAGAAAAGTGAGATGTGGCGGAGAGAATGATGACTTTCGGAGAAAAGGGAAGTTTGATTTTTTGTGTCGCAAAATTTACAGATTTGCGGATTTGGCGCAGAAATATTTTTTCTTGAAATTGATTTTGGCGCTTATATTTTGCCGGAAATTTTTATGCCGGAGCAGACATTTTTGTTTCCTGAATTGGCACCGCCGCGCAAGCCGCCAAAGAGCACTCTTTGGAACCTCTGGCATGGTTGCACAAAGCACAGTGAGGGTTGCCTCAATTGCTATGTTTTCCGAAACGATTTCAAGCACGGATTGGACAGCACCACTATTTATAAAACACGAAACTTCTCGCTGCCTGTTTCTCGCAACAAATCCGGCGAATACCTTTTCCCGCCGCAGTCGTTTTTTTACACCTGTTTTACTTCTGATTTTTTGCACCCGAAATGTGATGAGTGGCGTCGGGATGCATGGGAGATAATGCGCGAGCGTTCTGATTGCCATTTTTTATTTTTGACAAAACGCATAGAGCGTTTTGCGGATTGTTTGCCGCCGGATTGGGGCGACGGTTATGACAATGTGACGGTCGGCTCTACTTGCGAAAGCCAGCGGCAAGTTGATTTTCGTTTGCCGATTTTTAAGCGTTGTCCGGCGAAACACAAAATCATCGTTCACGAGCCGATTTTGACTGCGCTTGATATTTCGGCGTATTTGGACCGCGAGATTGAGGAGGTGATTGCTGGGGGCGAGTCGGGACCGAGGGCGCGACCTTGCCGTTATGAGTGGTTTGTGTCGTTGCGGGAGCAATGCGAGCGGGCGGGGGTGAAGTTTGGTTTTAAGCAAACAGGTGCTGTGTTTGTGAAAGATGGAAAGACCTATCATATTGAGCGGCCTTTGCAGCATATTCAGGCGAAAAAAGCTGGTCTGGATTTTCAACCTAAAAACCGCATTTGAGTCTGGCACGTCTTGCGCAAATCCGCACCGTTCAACCTAAAAACGGCAGTTAATCCTAAGAACGGCAGTTAATGCGGGTGGTTTTGCACAATCTTTTGGCCGTCTGCGGCTTGCGCTTTCCGCTCCACGCACCGCAAGGTGCGCGTCGGGAAAGCGCAAACCGCATCCGCCTCAAAATCTTGCGCAAACCCTTCCCGC
>JAITPT010000064.1 GCA_031289285.1 Puniceicoccales bacterium | reverse complement strand
TGAAAGCGGTGTCGGCGGGCACTGCGCTACGCTCCGTGCCCTCTGCCACCGCACTCCATAAAACCGCGCAGCAGTCCCGACGCATTTGCCCCCCCCCCCCCGCAAAAAATATTTTTTGGAACAAATCTCGAAAAGATTGACAATGCCGCCGGAGCGGTTTCTATGTGTCGGCTTCTTGGAAGAAGCAACGCCGTCGCGCCGCTTGTGCTGCGCGACGTTTGTTTTTTTCCAATCGGAACTCACACACTCACTCAACGCAGTCTCTCAATCACTACATTCACCAATACAACAAACTGTATGGCACAATCCGTTAAGCAAACCGCCGCAAAGTCGGCGCAAAAATCCGCACCCGCTAAGGGCGCAACCAAACCACTCGCGCCCGCAACCGCGCCCGCCGCGAAACTCGCCCCCGCCAAAGTGCGAGCGGGCAAATACGTCTATGACTTCGGCGTCAAAACCGATGGCGACGCCTCGCTGCGCGCCCTCCTCGGCGGCAAAGGCGCGAACCTCGCCGAGATGGCGCGTATCGGTTTGCCGGTGCCTCCGGGGTTCACGATTACCACCGAAGTCTGCACCTACTACTACGCAAACAAGCACTCCTACCCAGCAGGGCTGCTCGAACGCGATGTGCCCGCCGCCGTCGCGTTGATGGAAAAACAAACCGGCAAAAAGTTCGGCGACGCCAAGGGCTTCCCGCTCCTCGTCTCCGTCCGCTCCGGCGCACGCGACTCGATGCCCGGAATGATGGACACCATCCTCAACCTCGGCATCAACGACCAGACCGTCGTCTCCCTCGCCGCCGCCACCGGCAACGAGCGCTTCGCGTGGGACTGTTATCGCCGCTTCATCCAGATGTATGGCGACGTCGTGCTCGGCGTCCAAAAACTCCCCAACGAAGACCACGAACCCTTTGAGACCGTCATCAGCGTCCTCAAAAAAGAGCGCCTCGGCGACGCCGACGCCAAGGACACCGACCTCGACCCCGCCGCATTGCAGGAGCTTGTCAAGCGTTTCAAGGCACTCGTCAAAGAGCGCACGGGGCGCGATTTTCCGACCGACCCGTGGAAGCAACTCGCCGGTGCAGTCGGCGCAGTTTTCGGCTCGTGGATGAACGACCGCGCCATCGTCTATCGCCGCAAATACAGCATCCCCGCCGAGTGGGGCACCGCCGTCAACGTGCAGGCGATGGTCTTCGGAAACACCGGCGAAGACTCCGGCTCTGGCGTCGCTTTCACCCGCGACCCCGCCTCTGGCGAAAAAACTTTTTACGGCGAGTTTCTGATGAACGCCCAAGGCGAAGACGTCGTCGCCGGTGTGCGCACACCCGCTCCCGTCCGCGAGTTGAACGGCGCACTGCCCGCCGCTTACGCCGAGTTGGAAAAAATCCGCAAGACCCTCGAAAACCATTTCCACGACATGCAGGACTTCGAGTTCACCATCGAACGCGGCAAAGTTTACATGCTCCAAACGCGCAACGGTAAACGCACCGGCCTCGCCGCCGTGCGCATCGCTTGCGAGATGGTCAAGGAAAAACTTATTGACTGGGAAACCGCCATCACCCGCGTCCCCGCCGAGCAACTCGACCAAGTGCTCGCCCCCATCTTCGACCGCGCCGTCTCGAAAACCACGCTCGCTCGCGGCCTCCCCGCTGGCCCGGGCGCAGCCACTGGGCGCATCTATTTCAACGCCGACCGCGCCGTCACCGCCGCCGCCAGAGACGAGAAAGTGCTCCTCGTGCGCATCGAAACCTCGCCCGAAGATTTGCGCGGAATGATTGCCGCCGAAGGCATCCTCACCGCCCGTGGCGGCGTCTCCTCGCACGCCGCGCTCGTCGCCCGCCAAATGGGCAAAGTCTGCGTCTGCGGCGTCGCCGCGCTCGATATTGATTACCACGCCCGCACGTTGAAAGTCGCCGGACACACCTATCAAGAAGGCGACTTCCTCTCCATAGACGGCACCACTGGCGAAGTCTATGCTGGCCAAATCGCCACCGTCCCCAGCGAGATTGTCCAAGGTCTCCTCAAAAACGACGCTGCTGCCAAACAGACTGCTGGTTACAAAAACTACGTCCAACTCATGGATTGGTGCCAAAAGGCGACCCGCCTCTACGTGCGCACCAACGCCGACTCTCCTGAGCAAGCCGCCAACGCTGTCGCCTTTGGTGCCGTCGGCATCGGCCTTACGCGCACCGAGCACATGTTCTTCGAGGGCGACCGCATTGACTCCATGCGCGAAATGATTTTGGCGGTGACTACCGAGGCCCGCAAAGCTGCGCTTGCCAAACTTCTCCCCTACCAGCGCAGCGACTTCGCCGGAATTTTCAAAGCGCTCAACGGTCTCCCTGCCACCATCCGTTTGCTCGACCCGCCGTTGCACGAGTTTTTGCCTCACACCAAAGAGCAGCAGCTCGGTCTCGCCGACAAACTTGGCATCAAAGTCGAAACCATCATTGCCCGCGTCGCCTCGCTTCACGAGTTCAACCCCATGCTTGGCCACCGTGGTTGTCGACTTGGCATCGCCTATCCTGAAATTACCGAAATGCAGGCACGTGCCATTTTTGAAGCCGCCGCCGACGTGCGCAAAACCGGCATCAAAGTCAACCCCGAAGTCATGGTGCCGCTGGTTGGTTTCAAAAAGGAGCTCGACCTCCAAGTTGACATCATTCACCGCGTCGCCGACGAGGTGATGAAGGAGAAAAAAGTGAAGTTCACCTATCTCATTGGCACGATGATTGAAGTTCCCCGTGGTGCCCTCACTGCCGACGAGATTGCCCAGACTGCGCAGTTTTTCAGTTTCGGCACCAACGACCTCACGCAGACCACTCTTGGCATGAGTCGCGACGACACGGGTGCCTTCCTCGGTGCCTACACCGAGCACGAGATTGTCAAGAAAAACCCCTTCGCCTCGATAGACCAGAATGGTGTCGGCGCGATTATGCGTCTTGCTGCTGAGAAAGGCCGCGCCACTCGCCCCGACATCAAATTAGGCATTTGCGGCGAACACGGCGGCGACCCCGAAAG
>JAITPT010000245.1 GCA_031289285.1 Puniceicoccales bacterium | reverse complement strand
AACGCGGTTTGAGGTGGGGTATGGGGCTTGCCTTTGGTAATCGGGTGTGTGGTGGTGAGACGTTTGCTCTTCGGAACATCTGCCACCGCACTCCATAAGGGCGGTGCGCGGCCAGCCCGCAGCGAACAAAAATCGAGAGTCAAAGGAAAAAAATGTCTGACACTTTATTGTTTGAGGAAAAAAGTGTCTGACACTTTATTGTTTCTTTATTGTTTGAGGGATGCCTTTTGCCCTTTTGGAGCGCAGTGCCCGCCGACACCGCTTTCAAACCGGCAGAAAGACACGAATAACCGTTGCGGTCTCGATGTCTGCGAAAGCGCTGGCTGCGGTAGGGGATAGGGGCTGCATCTACGAAAGCGGTGTCGGCGGGTGCTACGTTATCACTTCGCACCCTCTGCCACCGCACTCCATAAGAGCAGTGCGCGGCCAGCCCGCAGCGAACAAAAATCGAGAGTCAAAGGAAAAAAGTGTCTGACACTTTATTGTTTGAGGGATGCCTTTTGCCCTTTTGGAGTGCGGTGGCAGAGGGCGCGGAGCGGAGCGCAGTGCCCGCCGACACCGCTTTCAAACCGGCAGAAAGACACGAATAACCGAAGCGGTCACGGCATCTGCGAAAGTCGTGTCGGTGCGGGTGCGCTTTGTTGTTCGCGGATTTTTAGCCATTCACGCAAAACACCGTTGGCGATGGGGCCAGCGTTTTTGCCGCCACCAAAGTCGGTGTTGCCGTCTGTGCCCTCAATTAAAACCGCCAACGCAATCTCCGGTTTTTCCACAGGCGCGTAGGCAATCGTCCATGCAAGATTTGCAGTGTTGCGCTTGATTTGCGCCGTGCCCGTTTTTGCCGCCACAGTCAAACGCCCCTCCAAGCCCTTAAAAACATTGCGGCCAGTGCCGTCGCGAGCACAGGCGACCAACCCGTTCAACACCGCCTCATATTGCTCCATCGTCAAACCGATAGACTCGCCCCGATGCCGATGCCCGAAGTCACGGGCAGGGTCACGGATGATGGTGACATCGGTGCGGGTTTCATTTCTGGCAATGGAGGCAATCATGGCGGCGAGGTGCATAGGGGTCGTCTCGACATCGCCCTGCCCGACCGCAGTGTTCGCGGTGTCGCCCTCCGACCAGCCCTGCCCTGCCATGCGCCTGCGCCGCCATTCGGGGTCCGGCATTTGGCCGCGCAGAGCAGGCAACTCGACGCTTGTTTTCTCACCGAGTCCGAAGCGTTTTGCCTCGGCGGCGAGGCGGTCAATGCCGATTTCGAGGGCGGCTTGGTAACAAAAAACGTTGCTGCTCACTTGGAGCATTTTGGAAATATTTACTTGACCAAAAGCGCGGCGGTCGTGCTCGAGAAACTTTTTTTTGTGCCGCCCTTTGCCGATTTCGATGAACGACGCGCATTCAAAAAGCCTGTCGGGCGTGATGAGACCGCTGCGGAGAGAAGCGATGGCGGTGATGGGTTTGAAACTGGAGCCGGGCGGGTAAAGCCCCTGAGTAGCGTGGTTGAGCCACGCACCTTTGCCGGCCACCACATCGGGGCGGCGTATTCGTTTGCCGCTCTCGTCGCGTTTGACCCCACCCGCATCGTCACGCTCAAACGCCGTCGGGTTGAAGAGCGCGTCGTAGTCATCGAGGTATTTTTGGAGATACTCGCTATTGCGCATCCTCGCGGGGTCGAAGCTGGGCCAGTTGGCGCAGGCGAGGACTTCGCCAGAGCGTATATCGAGCACGACGACGCTGGAACGGTTGTAAGGGAAACCCTCCTTCAGCATGTGCTCGATGGCGCGTTGGAACTCGATGTCGAGCGAGAGCGTGAGGTGGGCACCTTGGCGGGGCGGTGCCTCGTCGTCGGTGACGTGGGCGTAGCCGTTGGGGCGCACGGTGAGAATGCGATAGCCCGGAGCACCTTTGAGAGTCTGGTCAAAACGGCGTTCGACACCGCTGATGGCGCGTTGCCCGTCAAAAAGTTTTTGCGTGTTGCGTTTGCGTGCCTCCGGCGAGAGCGCGAAGTATTCGGCGAGTTGGGGGATGGATTTGTCGTGCTCGGCTAACCAGCCGGGCGAGGCGCGGTCGCTGCTGACATAGCCGAGGACGTGGGCAGCGATTTCCCCGTGCGGGTAGGCGCGGACAGGCTCGGTGTGGACAAAGAGGGGGCTTCCGGGCGGCTCGTGTTCGACAAAGCGCGCATGTTCCTCCTCGGAGATGTCGCTCACGAGAGTGAACGGCACGATACGTTTTCCCGAAATGCCGGAGAGGTGGGTGCCGACGGTTTTGAGGTCAACAGAAAGTTTTTCGCCGACGCCGCGCCGGAACAAACGGTTAAGCCGCTCGATGTGGGTTTCCAGAACATTGGCGGGGGCGATGTTGCGCAGCTCGGCGACGCGCCGCGACTTAGCGTCGGCAAGCTGGTCGCGCTCGGCTTTGTCTTTGTATTTGAGGGTCTCGAGTTTGCCGTTCAGTTCTTTCAACACGAGGTCGCCACGGCGGAGGCGCGAGAACTCTTTGTCGAATGCGGGACGCAGCATGGAGACATCGGCGGCGATGCTGAACATGGGTTTGTTGCCGACGAGGAGGCGTCCGCGCCGGTCGTAGATGTTGCCGCGCGGGGCGGGGACGACGATGTAGCGGCGGCTTTGCTCTTTGGCCTGCCCGCGGTAATCGTCGTCATCTAAGAGTTGCAGGGCGACAGCGCGGGCGAGGAGGCCGAGAAAAAGTGCGGCGACAAGGACACCAAAGAAGGCGATGCGCCAGAGTGTCGAGGCGCTGAGTGTGGCGGGGGCGATTTCGTTCATGGTGGTCGGTCATCCAGTAGTTGGCAAAAGAGGCGGGAAAAGTGTGTGCGCGGGGCGAAATGTCAACCGCCGACAGCAAGCCTTATTGAGTGCTCAACCCCAACAGGATTGCACAACTGGGAACGCTGGCATCTCGCCGACTTTTGCTGTTCTTAGGATTATGGACATCAGCCCAGTGCAAGGCCGTTGGGCAACCCCTTTGGGGTTGTGGTGTGTGTGGGGGCATTACCCAGGGTAGGCGCTTTCGCGCCAACCCTAGGCTTTGTTGGGAAACCCCGTTGGGGTTTAGATGCAGACACCAGACACCATCCCAAATACTCTCGTCGCTATGGGACAACTGTGGCCGTTTTTAGGATAACAGCTTCCGCAAGACGACCCGACTCAACTGCCGTTTTTAGGATTAACTGCCCTGCCGGCCCTTAGACTCTATGGCATCAACTTCACGGGCGGTAAAACGAGCGGCACGTCCAACAATGCGCCGTCGGGGTCAGGGGGAATTGTGAATGTCTGCTGCACAGACAGGTCCAAGCTACGAATGCGAAGCGTGTATTCTCCGGGCAAAACATTCCCAATACGAAAAGTGAAGTCGGGATTGATTTCAAAATACTGGCGTTGCATTTTTTTGTTTTTCTTCTTGTTTCTTTCATAAGCATTCAAATCAATCTTCTCCCTTTCCGCTTCTGTGTAGCTTTTGTCCGCCAATGCCGTTACCTTTCTCCAAAATCCCGACGCGGCCTTGGGCACTGGTGCCGGTTCTTCCGACGCGCCTACCAACTCTATATTTCCTCTCACACCCGCCATCGCCTTGCCCTCAGCGCATCTCAAAAACATTGTGCCGTCGCGCCAACTCACCCCGCCTTTGAGAGCGGCGGGGAGAATGATTTTCCCTTCTACAATACGGCCTTTGCCGCCAAGCTGGACGTTTAGCACTTCTCCTCGAACTACACGAATTATCTCTTTCTGCGCTTCATATTTGAGATACGCCAGCTTAGGAAGAGCATGTTTTATCTCAAAGTTTCCATCCTTGTCCGCAATGGCTGTTGCATCCCAATGCACACCAGCGGACGCCGAAAGATCTCCTTCAATATTCGAGTAACGCTCAATGACACTGTAAGTAATCTCGGCACCCGCGTTTGGTTTTGTCCCTGTAAGCGATTTTCCCTTGATGCGTTCCCACGGGGACAAAATAACAGGCTTCTCCGCGCTCAATTCTTTGCTGTGAACAATCGCTCGACCTGAGTCATGCGAAATCACAAGCCGATATTCTTTCTTTTGGGGTTGGATTGTGATAACACCAGAGGCGTCGGTTGCGAGTTTTGCTTCTTCATCTGTAACAGACATTCCTCTCGCATCAGCGAATTTTCCATTTTTGAAACGCAAAGTATCAAATTGATAAAACTCATTTTCTTCTTCTGTGTTTTTGGTTTGAAAAATCACTTCCGCATTGACAGCAGGATTTCCGTTTGCATCAACGATTTTCAACGCAAGTTCCTTGCCTTTACGGAGTTTGATAACGATTTCATGTTTCTTGCCGTCCATCTTGATTGGCGCGGAAACTGCGGGATAATATCCTTTTGCGGAGGCGCGGTAGAAATAGGCGTCATGCGGCCAAGTTAATTCATTCTGAAAACTCCCGTCCTTGTTTATTTCTGCGGCACTATATCCGGAATAGACGACGGTGCTCTCTGTCCAGTGAATTTTTGTTGTCCTCTGCCATCTGTTCTCGTGATAGCCCGTTGTTATGGTGTAATCTTTAATCAATTCGCCAGTGCCGGCGTCAACAACTTTTCCATGCACTCTTGTCGCTGAAATTAAGACGACTTTATTTTCCGCTCCGGCCTTGAGCGGAAAATCACGGAGGTCAGCATAACCTTTTTGATTGAACGCGAATAACACTTCGTCCTCTGGTGCATCTTTTAACTCAAAGCGGCCTTCTTTGTCGGTATAAGTTTTTCCCGACGACCCCACGACGCCGCGCACTTTTTTCCAACTCTCTACAGCGAACCATGTGTTTGGCAGAGGTTCGCCTTTTTCATTTACGACAATTCCTCTTATGGTTTGGGGTGGTTTCAAAATTAGCGCGATGCCGGATATTTTCTGCTGCGCGGAGATTTTTTTTGTGTCCGGCGCATAGCCTTTGGCTCTGGCAGCGACGATTATTCCCGTGTAATACCAATCCTTGCTTACCGTGGTAGAAAACTCTCCCCGTTTGTTTGTTTTGGTGACAGCCGACTGGTCAAGGCCTGAAACGAGGCCGAAGTTATCTTCCTGAAAGAAAATTTCGGCACCAGCGACGGGCTTGCCTTTATCATCTTTCACAACTCCCGTGAGGCGGCTTCCGCGTTTGAGTGTGATGATTGTTTTGCCTTTGTAGAAATCGGACATGGGATTGCTGCTTCTGGAGTTCACGGATCTTATGCTCACGTAAAAACGTCCATCTGTAATTGGGTAACCCAAATAGTCTGGATGGGAAACATGAATCGCAGCATCGTCGGCGTTGGTAAAAATCCGCTCACAGGTCCAAACGCCGTTTTTATCCGTGATATAGACTTCATCCATGTTGTTTCTGTCTGGGAGAATGCCTTTGGCGATGTTGCTTTTTCTTACGACGGAAAGGGAGACTTTGGCACCAGCGATAGGTTCGCCGTCCTCGTTCTCGACACGCCCGCTGACTTTTACCCATGCATTCGGCTCGGAGACTTCCAACTTTTTCTCCAAGTGCAGGCGCAGGGCGGTTTTGATTTCGTCGCTGCTAAGACTGTGCGCCGCGATTTTGCCGTCGGCACCGATAAGCCAGACGGCGGGGATGCCTTTGCTGGCGTAGATTTTTGCGACGGCACTTTTGTTGCCTTGGGGTGCCTGCCCTTGGTGCCAAGTCATTTTGCTTTCGGCGATGTATGCCTTGGCGCGTTTCAAATTTGTGTCGAGCGTGATGCTGAGAACGACAACTTTTTTGTCGCCGCTTTCTTTATGAAGCGTGTCGAGCGTTGGGATTTCTCCGGCGCACGGCCCGCACCACGTCGCCCAGAAGTCGAGCACGACGGGCTTGCCGCGAAACTCTGGGCGGTCGCGAAATGCCGAGAAGCGCGTCGGCTTGCCCGTGGCGATGTCCACGAACGCGAAGTCCGGCGCGGTGTCACCGATTTTCGGCGGCGCGGGCGGCGCGAGCGTCGGCGTTTCGGTGGCGTGTGCCGTGTTGGGAAGCGCGAGCGCGACAAGCGCGAAGACGAGCGCGAACGCGGTAGCGGCGCGTTGGAGTATTTGCCGGAGCATCCGGCTGGAGCGGTATTTCATGGTGTAAGAAAAGATTGAGAAAGGCGGTGTAAAGGAGGTCACTCTGAGCCTAAGCGATTTCCTACACAAGAACGAAAATTCAAAAATCTCCCCTGCCCTCTCCTCGTCGAATTAAATAAATGGCAGCCATTTTTTTCGTTTGACATCGCATCCGCGCCGCACGACCCGTTGTTGCACACGTCACCCGCTACATCCTACATCGGCACTTTTTCTCCCACCATTATCGTTATGTTTCTCGAAAAATTCATTAAATGGCAGCCATTTTTTTCGTTTGACATGGCTGGGAACACCGTCGTCTCCTCGACGCACGAAGCGCCGTCAGCGTCAGAGGCGACGGCGGCAAGCAAGCCGACGAAGACCACAAGGCGGGACAGGCGGCGGGGGAGTTAGCCTGCGATTTCGGGAAACTTCCAGTTGTCGCGGAATTCGGGTTTGAGGCGGGCGTTGACAAGGGGGGAATCCGTTTTCAAGGCGGCGGCGTCCCATGCGAGACGTTTTGTTCCGGTGGCATGCATTTGCGCGGCAAGTGTTATCGCTTCCGTGTAGGGCGCGGCATACTCAAAACCACATTCGCATTGAGAGGGTTTGCCCGCTTTGATGGCGTCAAGCCATTGTTTGTGGTGCCCAACACTCGGCGCGTAGAGACGCGGCGCAACAGCTTGTCCGGCAAACTTTTTCGCAGGAAGCAATTTGTTGTAACCGTAGTGGATTTGCAGGTTGCCGTCTTTGCCGACAAAGAGAACACCCGCATCCGCCCGTGCGTCTATCCGTTCTGGGGCAATGCCTTGCGGGCGACGATTGCCGTCATACCAGTGCAGCTTGAGCGTTTTGCCATTGGGACGCGGATGCGTGAAAACGACGTGCTGGTTGTCGCGGTTGTAAAGGGGGTGCGGGGGCGGGCCGTCCACTTCAATTTGGGTCGGCGGGGCGAGGTTGAGTGCTGTCCATGCGAGGTCAATGGTGTGCGGTCCCATGCCAGTTATCCAGCCGCAACCGGAATGCCAGAAGCCGTATTTGCTGTAAGAGAGCCAGAGGGGATGAAAGGGGCGGAAGGGGGTCGGGCCGAGCCAGAGGTCGTAGTTGAGACCAGCTGGGACAGGCGCGGAGCCGTCGGGGTCTTTGCGGGGGACGTAGCTGCCCCGACACCAAACATGCACTTCCTCGATGTCGTCCGGTGCGCCGATGGCACCGCTGCGAAGCATTTCGATGCCGCGATAGTAGTGGGCACTGCCCCACGAACGGACTTGGGTGCCAGTCTGTGTGCAAAGTTTTTTGTTTTGGCGGGCGTAAAGTGCCAACTGGCGGTTTTCCCAAACGCTGCGTGCGAGGGGTTTTTCGCAATAGCAATGCAGGCCGCGTTTCATCGCTTCACATGCGATGATGCCGTGCGTGTGGTCGAGCGTGGCGACGAGAACGGCGTCAAGTGCCCCAGCTTGTTTCTCTAAGAGTTCGCGGTAGTCGGCGAAGAGGTGCTCCACTTTGTAACGTTTGGCCTGAGCGCGGAGCGTATTGGCGTTCACATCGCAAAAAGCGAAGAATTTTTCGGAGCCTTTTGTCTCGGCAACAAGCTCGCGGATGTTTTCGCCGCCGCGCCCGCCGACGCCGATAACCGCGATTTGGAGTTTTGAGTTGGGGTTTCGCGCCGAGAGGATGCTTGGCGCAAAAACAGCACCCGCGCCAGCTGCGGCAAGCGTTTTGAAAAAGCTGCGGCGGGAGAAAACGCTGCGGAGCGGCGTGTTGGCGGCGGAGTTGGCGCGGGTAGCGACGCGGGTGTTGGCGTCTGGGAGTGCGTGGTTGGTGTTCATAAGCAATGGGATGTGCGCGGGCAAGTTGTTTTTTTCGTTTGGTTTTTCGTTTAGTTTGTCGTTTGGTTTGTCGTTTGGTTTGTCGTTTGGTTTTTAGTTTTGAAACGCTTTCCATGCTCCGGCGCGGTCGGCGTCGGCGAGGGCGGTTTCGTGAATTAGGAGTTGGAAACGCAACACAAGCGGCTCTGTCGTTTTCAGCGGGAAACGTGTGCCGCCTGTCGGAAATGTCGGCTGAAACCAGTTGAGATTTGGGTAGGTGATGAACTCGCCCGGGTAACAGGGGTTGTCGCGCTTCTCGAACGCGAGCAATTCGGAGTGCCCGCCGGTAGCGTTTTTCCAAGTCGCGCCTGTCCACGCCGGATTTTGGGCAGGAGATTTTTTGTCGCGGAAGGAAAACTCTTTCCAGCCCGGCAATTTTGCCATGCGAACGTTCAACCCGCCGTAGTGTTTGGTCTGGCGGCGGGCGATAGTGACTCCGTCTTTGAGCGCAGTAAAATGAAACTCCAAGTTGATTTTTCGCTCGTTGGCGGTGCGCGGGAAAACGGTGATTTTTGTCTGCTCGGTGGCAATAGCCTCCTTGTTTTCCCAGAACCAGAGGTTTTCGGCGACGAGGGTCAGTGAACCGTCGGCGTTGCGGGTGGTTTCGATTTTTCCGGTCGGATGCGCGAAAACGTTTTGACCTGCGTGGAGGTCGTGCAATTTGCCCTTGTAGGCAACCTCCGGCCATGCCCAGTAAATGCCGCGGTGGTGCGGGTGGTCGCGGTTCCAATCGGCGGTGATTTCCGCGCCGTCGAGTCCGTAGAGCGGGTGGATGTAGTTACTACGCGGAAAAGCGTAGCGGCGGTCGCCTTTTTTCAGTGTCTTAAAAAAGCCTTCGGGGAGCGTCACCGTGGCGTAGTTGTATTGGAGGACGGGTTTGCCGTCTTCGGCGACAAGCCAGTAGCCAACATTGTCCGATTGGCCAATGGTAGGAGCAGAGGCTTTTTTGACGGTCGCGCTCAGATCGCCAGCGGCGGCGGACGCAGCAGCGAGGAGCATGGTCGCGGAGACGGCAACAGCGGTTGTCGCGGCGCGGCGAAGTTTTGCGGAAAAAGACAAACAGGGATTTTTCATAGGAATACGCGAAAGTGCGAACGAGCGCAAACAGGCAAATGAGGGAAAGGTTCCGCGATAGGCCGGATAGGTCGAAAAACCGGACCTGTCCCCGAAAGCTCCGTCCCCAGACGCTCCCGATAGTGCCCCCCCCCGATAGGGCAAATAGGTCTTATAGGACGAATAGGGCGGATAAGTCCTATAAAACAGGGAGTAAAGCGGACCGGTCCCCGATACCTCGCCCACTGACGCCCCACCCCCTCCGTGTAAAACGGACCTGTCCCCGAATCTCCATCTCCCTCTTATCCTGCCCCCCCCCTCCTCCCGCCTTCCCCTAAAACCAGACCTGTCCCTGAAATCCTGTCCAAAAAACAGACCTGTCCCCAAAAACACACGCCTTGGTCGTATAAGTCCTATAAGACCTATTCGTCCTATAAGACCTATCCCCCCGCCGCCCGCCCCCTGCCCAGCATTTTTCTGCAAACCAAACTTGACACCGCCGCGCCTTTTCCCAGTGTGCCGCGCTCCTATGCCCAACACGCCAGTCAACAACATCCGCAAGAAAAACGTCATCCGCTACAACGGCGACCTCTGCTTAGTGCTCGAATGTTTGGTGCGCACACCACCAAACAACGCCTCTTATTGTCAGATGGAACTTCGCTCCCTCGCCTCCGGACGCCTCATCCCCGTCCGCACAAACATCGGTGCCAGCTTTGAAACGCTCGAAAACAGCGTCAAACGCCTCGAACTCAGCTACGAGTCCGACGGCACTTTCGTTTTCATGGACCCCTCCTCGTTTGAGGAAAGCTACGTCCCGCGCAGCGTCATCGAAGACATTGTGGGCTTCCTCGTGCCCGGTCAGGCCTACGACATTATGTTTGTGGACGGCAAACCGGTGACGGTCAATTTGCCCGGTGCTATCGAGATGAAAGTGACCGAAGCGCCGCCCGCCGTCAAAGGGGACACCTCGGGCAACGTGCTCAAACCCGTCACCCTCGAAACAGGTCTCATGGTGAACGTCCCGCTCTTCATCAAAGAAGGCGAAACCATTCGCGTCAGCACGGAGGACAAATCCTACCTTGGCCGCGCCTAAGCGCCACCGAACCGCCAAGCCACAAACCGCCAAGCCAACCAGACAGCCAACCAGCGCGTCAGCCCACCTGCCCTCCCCTGCGCACACAACCGCGCACGCGACACACACGACGCGCCCAACCGTTTTTTTCAAACACCAACTATGGCACAGCCAAGGAAGACACGCGCCCGGACAAACGCCCCGGGCGCAACTGCGCCGGCGTCCTGCGGGAAACCGGCCACTATGCGTGGAGCCGACGTAGTAGTCCGCTGCTTGGAGCTTCTTGGTGTTGACACGGTGTTCCCCTACCCGGGCGGTTCGCTGCTCGAAATCAGCCAGGCCTTTGCCCGCGCCAAAACCATCCGCACCATCCTTCCGCGCAACGAGCAAGGCGGCGGCTTCATGGCGGGCGGTTACGCTCGCGCCACCGGCAAACCCGGCGTCTGCCTCGCCACCTCCGGCCCGGGCGCGATGAACTTGGTCACGCCCATCGCCGACGCCTACATGGACAGCGTGCCGCTCGTCGCCATCACCGGCCAAGTGTTCAGCCACCTCATCGGCAAAAACGCTTTTCAGGAAACGGACTTTTTTGGCGTCACCCTGCCCATCGTCAAACACAGCATGCTCGTGCTTCGCAAAGAAGACCTCGTGCCCGCGATTTTCAGCGCCTTCAAAATCGCCGTGTCGGGGCGTCCCGGCCCAGTCGTCGTGGACATCCCCAAAGACATCCAGCAGGCCGTCTTCACGCCGGAGTTTCCCGCTAACCTCGACGACATCGAAATCCCCGGCCTCGCGCCCGACCCCAAGGCCGACGACGCGACGCTGCGACGCATCCTCGCCGAGCTTTCCGCCGCCCGTCAACCCGTGCTCTACATCGGCGGCGGCGTCGTCTCCGGCAACGCGGCAGACGCCGTGCGAGAGTTTGCGCACCTCACGGAAGTCCCCGTCGTCTCGACGCTCATGGCACTCGGCGTCGTCCCGCCCGACGACCCGCTGTGCCTCTACTGGTTCGGGATGCACGGCACGGTGGCGGGCAACTGGGCCGTCTGCCAAAGCGACCTGCTCATCACGGCGGGCGCACGCTTCGACGACCGCGTCACCGGCGCAGTCGGCAAGTTCGCGCCAAACGCCCGCGTCGTCCACGTGGACATTGACCGCTCGGAGCACAACAAAAACATCCGCGCCGATTTGCCCGTCGAGGCCGATGTGCTCGACACCTTTTTGCGCCTCAACGCCCTCGTCAAAGCAGGCGCGTTCACGAAGCCCGACCTCTCCGCGTGGTTTGCCAAAATCAAACAATGGAAGGCCGAGCACCCCTTCACCTTCGACGCGCCGCCCAACACACACATCCTCCCCCAGCAAGCCGTGCAAACGCTTTTTGAGGAAACGCACGGCGACGCCGTCATCACCACCGGCGTCGGCCAACACCAAATGTGGACGCCGCAATTCTACCGTTTCAAAAAGCCGCGCACCTTCATCAGCTCGCTCGGCGCGGGCACAATGGGCTTCGGCCTGCCCGCCGCCATCGGCGTAAAAACCGCACTCCCCGAGGCACAGGTCGTTGACATAGACGGCGACGGCTCATTCCTGATGAACATCCAAGAACTCGCCTGCGCAGCGGTTGAAAAAATCCCTGTCAAGGTGATGATTTTGAATAACCAGCACCTCGGCATGGTGATGCAATGGGAAGACCGCTTCTACGACGGGCTGCGGGCACAAACGATTTTAGGCGACCCCACAAACATCGGCGGCCCCGACAACGTCGGCGGGCTTTACCCCGACTTCGTGAAAATCGCCGCTGGCTTCGGCGTCGCCGGACGGCGGGTCGTCGCACGCAGCGAACTCCGCGAGGCCGTCCGCGAAATGCTGGCGCACGAGGGACCTTACGTGCTGGACGTCGTCGTGCCGCACACCCAACACGTCTTGCCGTTCATCCCGCAGGGCAAATCAGCGATGGAGGTTTTGATGAAGTGAGCGGCGCAGACGGGAGAACTGTTTGCCAACGCCAACAGTGCCGCCGCCGCCAACGCCGTTTGCGGCTCCCGCTCTGCCTCGCCGCCGCCGCCTACGTCTTCACCGTCTCGTGGTGGGCTTGCCCGCCGCCGCTCGAACAAGCACAGACCTACCCAGCAGGACGGACAGTGCGCGACAAACACGGCGAAGTCCTCCGCGTCGGCCTCAACGCCGACGGCGGCGATTGCAGACCGTTTTACACGACGCAACGCGAAGACTGGATTGCCAAGGCCATCGTCGCCGCCGAGGACGGACGCTTCTGGCAACACAACGGCGTTGACCCCTTCGCGCTGGCGCGGGCGTTCACGCAAAACATCGCCGCGCTACGCCGCGTGTCGGGTGCCTCGACACTCACCACGCAAACCGTGCGCCTCCTCGCGCCACGCCCACGCACCCTGCGCAGCAAATACACCGAGGCTTTCCAAGCAATGCGGTTGGAAAAGACGACGAGCAAAGACGAGATTTTGGCGCAATACCTCAACCGTGCCCCCTTCGGCTCAAACCTCGTCGGCGTCGAAGCAGCGGCGCAAGGCTGGTTCGGAAAAAATGCCGCCGCGCTAAGCCTCGGCGAGGCCGCGCTACTCGCAGGAATGGTGCAATCGCCAACACGTTTCCGCCCCGACAAACACCTCGACGCAGCACTGCACCGACGCGAATACGTGCTGGCGCAAATGCGCAAACACGGCCTCGCAAACGATTCGCAAATCGCCGACGCGCAAAAAACACCACTCGTTTTCCGCCGCTCGCCAAGACCCTTCAAGCACCCGTTTTTCTGCGATTGGGCGGAGACCAAGACGGCGGACACCAGCACCAACAACCACCTCCGCACCGCCCTCGACCCGCGCATCCAGCGCATCGCCGAGAACGCCGTCGCCCGCCGCGCCGCCAAGCTCGGCTGCGACGTGGCGGCAGTCGTCGCCGAAGTGCGCACAGGTGCCGTCTGCGCACTCGCCTGCTCCGGCGACTATTTTTCCCGCGACGCCGGCCAAGTGAACACCGCCACCGCGCCGCGCTCTGCCGGGTCAACCCTCAAACCATTTCTCACCGCATTCGCGCTCGACCGCGGGCTACTCGCGCCAGGCCAAATGCTCGCCGACGTCCCGCGCCACTTCGGCAACTACGCACCCGTGAACTTCGACGGCGTATTTCGCGGTGCCATCCGCGCCGACACCGCCCTCGTGCTCTCGCTGAACATGCCCTTTATAAACCTGCTGGAAAAGTTCGGCGCGGACGAGTTTGCCGCCAGTTTGCGCCAACTCGGTTTCGCAACTGTGCGTCGCCCCGCAAGCCACTACGGACTGGGGTTGGCCGTCGGAAACGTCTCCGTGCGCCTCGTAGATTTGGCGCAAGCCTACGCAACACTGGCACGACAAGCCGACGGAAACGGTGAAAACGCGGCGACGGGTGCGCGTGCAAGGAGGACGGCGGACAGGACGGCAAACAGGAACGCGGCGGGTGGCGCAAAGGTAGCGGCGGACGGTATGTTTTCAAACGAAGCGGCATGGCTGGTTTCCCAAATGCTCTCTGGCGGCGAACGCTCTGCTGCCGCTGTCGGCCATATCGCGGACACGCTCCTTCCCCGCGCCGCGTGGAAAACTGGCACCTCGTCCGATTTCCGCGACGCATGGATAATCGTCTGGAACCCCGAATACACCATCGCGATCTGGTGCGGAATTAAGCGCGGCGGACGCGGGCAAAGCGGCCTGACTGGCATCTCTGCCGCCGCGCCCGGCGCATGGGAGATTTTGCGCGAAATCTACCCCACTGTCCCTGCCGCCCCTTGGTTTGCCAAACCGGCGGGTGTCGTCGTGCGCCGCGTCTGTGCCATTTCGGGACGCCCGCCCTCGCGCCACTGCGGCGAAACCCGCGAAGCATTTGCGATAAAAAACGTGACCCCCGCCGCTCTCTGTGACTGGCACCGCCTCGGCACCACTGGGCAATCGGAGTTGGTTTGGCCACCGGACATCGCTGTTTTTCTAAAAACAAAAACGGCGGCTGAAGCAAAAACGGCAGTGAACACAAAAACGGTGCCAAAAGTAAAAACGGCAGCAGAAACGAAAATGGCAGCAGAAACAAAAATGGTGCCAGAAGTAAAAATAGCGGCAAAAACAAAAACGGTGCCAAAAGCAAAAATGGCGGTAGAAGCAAGAATGGCAGTGAAAGCAAAAACGCCGGCGGTAAACGAAACTCTCCCGCGCATTGTTTTTCCTGCTTCGGGCACTGTTTTCAAGTTAATGCTGGGTGTCCCTGCGCAGGCTATTGCGGTGAAATTAGCGGGTGTCCCTGCTGGCGAACCCGTTTGGTGGTTTCTCGATTCTGTTCCGGTTGCCACCACTTCCGGCACTTCTCCGTGGGTTTGCCCTCTCACCCTCGGTCACCACCGCATCACCGCCTCCACTCCCACCGCCTCCACCTCTGTAACCATCCGCGTCGAATAATCCCCCTCCCCTCCCAAATAAAAAATAGCCATTTTCCCACTGGCAGAAAATTCGGACCCGTCCCCGTTTATGATTTCACGTATATTTGTTTTTCAGACCCGTCCCCAATTTATTTGCCAAGCAATTGCCGGAAATTGCTCAAGGCTCCATGCGTTCAACGCTCCGCCACACGGTGGCACCACTGGCGAAAATCGAGATGCGGACAGAAAATTCGGACCCGTCCCTGTTGATAATTTTACGTGCATTTATTTTTCGGACCCGTCCCCGTCCCCAATTTTATTTCGGACCCGTCCCCAATTTTTTGTGCCAGTCGGCGGGGTTCTCGTGCGAAATAAATGCCACCAATCCCAACACAAGACGTCACGTGTCCAGCGCTCCGCCACACGGTGACGCCAGTAGCGAAAACCGAAATGAGAGCTTTTTGAAACATTCACGATACCTCTGCGGAAAAAGAAGAGAGAGGGCTGGCTACCCAGACTTGGAGACCTTCATTTTTAACTTCCGCTCAACAAACTCAGCAGGTTCAGCGGACTTTGCGAACTGCACATAAATCATCGGGCCAAACGGCGTCCGTCTCTGACGCAGAAACTGACGCAGGCGTCAACCGCCGTTTCAAACCGTTGCGCTTCCCGTATTGCTTCGCAAGAGCGCTGACAAATGTCTCGCTACCCAAAGCAATGCTCCGTGAGAACCACCCAACGCGACTCCGAAGACGCTCGCTCAGAGTGAGACGTCCGCCTG
>JAITPT010000124.1 GCA_031289285.1 Puniceicoccales bacterium | reverse complement strand
CGTATAGGTCCTATAAGACCTATGGCGAGTGCCCGAGGCACACGGCCTATTTTGCGGGCGGTGCGGGCGGTGGCTGTTGCGGGAGCGGCGCGAGCTGGCGAGAGATGTCTTTGCGTTGGTCGGCGGGGACGGGGACAAAACCCGCACTGGGCATCGCGGCGGCAAGGGCGTCAGAATAGACTGCACGCAACAAAGGCGCGACCCGCGCAGCCTTGGTTTTCGGATAGACGAAGTAGAGCGTCACCGCGAGCGGGTAGTCACCGTTGTTGAGGTTCTCCGATGTGGGCAGATAGGCGGCACCGTTGAAAGGGGAGACGACGGCGATCGTCTTCAACGCACCCGAGGCGTTTCGCGCCAGCGCCGCCGGCGGCGGGGGCACGGCGAGCAGCCCGATGGCGTTGGAGGTGTCGCGCACAAAGTCCATCGTCTCGGCGTCGCTGGCGCGGAAGGCGACGGAGTCGCGGAAGTCGGCGTTGCGCAAAACGCGGCTGCGAAAAAGCGGGGTGACGAGGCCGAGGCTGTGTCGCGTGGAGAGCGGGTAGATGGTCATGTCGAGCAGGGTGCCGGAGACGGGCAGCTTCCAATCGTTGCGCCAGTGGCGCACCGCCGTCTGCGACGCGCCGTAGATGCTCGCCAGCGATGGCAGGTCAACGGACTCGACGGGGTTGAGGGTGTTCACGATGATGACGACGGCCTGAAACGCCGCCGGTCGCGCCTCCCAATCGCCCGTGCGGATTTCGGCGATTTTTTCCTTGTCAGTCAGAAAAAGCAGGGCGGCGTCGGCGCGTCCAGCCCGCAGGTGTTTTTCCGCCATGAGGCTGCCGTCGAGCAAAAACTTTGCGCCGCCGGGTGCGTCTTTGGTGAGTGCGGTGAGGGTCTCCGCACATTTCCCTTTGAACAAATCGGAGGCGGCGAGCGTCGCGGCAGCGGTCTGCGGCGCGGCGCAAAAAACCGCCGCGAGCGCGAACACAAGCGCAGCGGCGGCGTGGAAACGGAAAAACGGAAGGTGCTTCATGCCGTCAGAGAAAACAAAAAAACGGCGCGGGGGAAAGGGGGAAGTGCGGCGGTGCGAGCGGCGAGACGATGGCGGTGCGGCGAGACGGCTGCACCGTCACGCGCTTTTGATTTCGGTGAGCAGCTCCTCCTTCGACTTCAATCCCGCGATACGTTTGGCGAGAGCACCTGTCTTGAAGATGAGGAGCGTCGGGATGGCGCGGATACCGAAGCGTGCGCCAAGCTCCTCGCTGTCGTCCACGTTCACCTTGGCGATTTTGACGGCATCGCCAAGCTCCGCCGCCACTTCCTCAAGGATGGGCGCGAGTGCCTTGCAGGGGCCGCACCACGGTGCCCAGAAATCCACGACGAGCGGGACGGAGGTTTCGGTTTCGCGCAGGGCGTCGGCGAAGGACGCGCTGTCAAGATGTGCGATGGCGGACGACATACGGATTTTTCAGTGGTTGGTTAAAACTTGTTGAAAAGGTCGGGACGGCTGAACAGCGCGTTTCCGTTAATGGTCAGATATTCGTTGAGCAGGAAAAGCGCGAAGAGGAGCGAGAGCAGCAGGATGAAAAAGTCAAGCAGCACCCAACCAATTTTTTCTTTGGAGGAAGTCTCGGTGAACTCAAAGTTAGTCGTCTCCACGGCGGCACCGATTTTCGGAGCGATGGGCAACGAGCCACTCGACGACAAGGGGCGCGACGGCAGCGAGCCGGGCGGCGGCGGGGGCGGCAACGGCGGGAGCGACGAGGTGCCTGCAGACGGCCTGAACGTCGGCGCAGCGGACGACGGCGGCGGCGGCGGCAGAGACACGCCTTGCGCCTTGGGCGCGGACGCCAGCGAAGAGAGCGAGGGCTTCAACGCAGGGGCCGGAGGCGGTGGCGGCGCGGCGGCAGCGGGAGCAGGCGGCACGGCGGGAGCGGGCGGCGAAGGCGGTGCGCCAGAGGGGGCGGAAAGCGGGTCGGGTTGCGACGCGGGCGAGGTGGGTTCGGATAGTTTCGGTGTGTCTGCCATAACAGGAGAAAGGTTGGGTGTGCTGGTTGTGGTTGGTTGAAAGAAGCGACAAACTACGAATTGGTTTGCTTTGGAAAAGAAAAAAATCGCGCCGCCCGCATTCTTGTTGCCGCCACCGCCACCGCCGCAAAACATCCGCGCCATGCCTTTTTCCGATAAACTACGCGCCGAGCTGCGCGACTTCGCGAACTCCCTCGCCGACCGCGCCAGCGAGCTACTGCGCGAACACCACGCCCGCGAGGAAACGGAAATCGAGATAAAACCCGACGGCTCGCCCGTGACCGTCGCCGACAAAGAGTGCGAACGCCAGCTGCGCCGCTGGATAGCCGAGCGTTACCCGCAACACGGAGTCATCGGCGAAGAGTTTGGCGAAGACCGCCCCGACGCAGAGTTTGTCTGGATACTCGACCCCGTTGACGGCACGAAATCTTTCATCCCGCGAGTGCCTCTCTACGGGCTGCTCTTCGGGCTGCTCCACGAGGGGAAACCGCTGCTGGGCGTCATCGAGCAACCCGTGACGCGACAGCGAGTCGTCGGCGACGGGCAGCTTACGCTCTACAACGGACGCCCCGCAAAAGTCTCCGCAAAACGCGAGCTTGCCGACGCGCTGCTGTTGACAACCGACGTGAAAAACATCGCCAAGTATCAGAACGAAACCGCGTGGCGGCGGCTCGTCGAGAAGGCGGGGCTGTTCCGCACCTGGGGCGATTGCTACGGGCACATGATGGTGGCAGCAGGCTTGGGCGACATCATGGCCGACCCCGTGCTCAACCTCTGGGACATCGCGCCGCTGCTGCCGATTTTGAAGGGCGCGGGCGCAGCGGTCTCCGATTGGAAAGGCGGCGACGCCCTCGCCAGCCGCAACATCATCGCCGCAAATCCGTGGCTCCACGAACAGACGCTCGCCGTGCTCAACCTGCCATGACTTTCACGCCAGAAAAACCGCCCATCTTCGCGGAGACGCCCGACACGCTCAAAGCGCGTCTCGCGGCTGCGGGACACGCGCCCTTCCGCGCCGCGCAAATCCTCGGCTGGATTTACCAGAGGAACGCCATCTCGCCCGCCACCATGACGAACCTGCCCGCCGCGCTGCGCGAATGGCTCGACCGCGAGTTCGACTTTGCCCCTAACGCGCCCCTCGCTGGACGTCTCTCCGGCGATGTCACCCAGAAGCTCCTCCAACGCCTCCGCGACGGCTCGCTCATCGAGACTGTCGTCATCCGCGCCCCGCAAGACAACGCGCCGGACGGACGCCTGCGCACCACCATTTGCATCTCGACCCAAGTCGGCTGCGCCTACGGCTGCAAGTTTTGCGCGTCGGGTCTGGAGGGATTGCGGCGCAACCTCTCCGCTGGCGAAATCGTCGGACAACTCATGGCCGCCAGACGGACAGCGGACAACGGCGGCGACAGCGGTAACGGTGGCGACGACGCTGGCGCGGCGCGGCGTGAACCCGCCGCCATAGACAACATCGTCGTGATGGGCATGGGCGAGCCGATGGATAACTACGACAACTTGCTGGCCGCCCTGCGTCTCATCAACGCACCGTGGGCACTGGGTTTTGGTGCGAGGCGAATTACGGTTTCGACATCGGGTGTAGCGCCAAAAATCCTCGCCTTAGCGGACGAGCAGCTTGGTGTGCGTCTCGCCGTCAGTTTGCACGGTGCGACCAATGCGGTGCGCGACAAAATCATGCCCGTCAACCGTCGCTGGCCTCTCGAAATCCTCTTGCCCGCCTGCAAAACGTTTGCCGCAAAACACGGGCGTATGCTCACGCTGGAGTTCATCTTAATAGAGAGTTTCAACGACACTGCGGAGCAAATGCGGGCGTTGGCGGACATCGCACGGAGTCTCCATGCCCACGTAAATCTGATACCTTACAACAAAGTGGAGGGGCTGGACTGGCGCCGTCCTTCGGTGACGCGCCAGCAGTGGTTTGAGCGCGAATTAAAAGCGCGTGGGATTTCTGTGACTCTGCGCCGCGAAAAGGGCCACGACATCGAAGCCGCCTGCGGCCAACTGCGCCTCCAAAAAGAACGCGCCGAACGCACCGAACGCACCGCCCAACCGAGTGCGGATGCCGTGGGCCATCGCGTAGATGACGAATGGTTTCCCGACGCAAACGGTGGGTCGCATGTCCGGCGGTCTGACGGCATGACACAAAAAACACACTTGTCGCCTCCGCCGGAAAACCACTCACTTCGCGCCCAATGAACATTCCGTTTTTGAGGGGGGGAGACATCGCGCCCGTGCCCAATAGTATCACGCAACGTTGCGCCGCAGATGCGCCGACGCTCCTTCGCCAAAAATACGGAGTCTATTACAACACGTTTGAGTCGCAAAGAGGCACACGTGTCTCGCTCGGCGGACGCGAATTGGTGATGCTTGCAAGCAATGATTACTTGGGGCTTACGCGGCACCCGAAGGTTGTCGCCGCCGGCAAACACGCGCTCGACACTTGGGGCGCAGGCACGACTGGCGCACGTCTTTCCAACGGCAGCCGCGCTTACCACACGGAACTCGAGGAGCGTCTGGCCGCGTTTTTGGGCAAAGAGGCATGCCATGTGAGCGCGGCGGGTTACCTCAGTTGCATGTCGGCGGTGCAGGCGTTTGCAGAGAAAGACGACCTCGTGTTGGCCGACAAAAATTGCCACTCCTCGCTTATCGCGGGTATCGGTCTAACCTGCGCCGAACTGGAGCGATTTCCGCACAACAACGCACGCGCACTCGCCGAGATACTCGGCGACGAGCCTGTCGAACGCCCGAAAATCGTGGTTTTTGAGGGGGTGTATTCGATGGAGGGGCACATCGCGCCGCTGCCAGAGATACTCAAGGTCTGCGCAGGAAAAAATTGTTTTTTGGTGATGGACGACGCTCACGGCTTCGGCGTGTTGGGCGAGGGCGGACGTGGCACGGTTTCGCATTTTGGGGCGACGGATAAGGTGGACATCATTTGCGGGAGTCTCTCGAAGTCGCTTTCGAGCACGGGCGGTTTTGTCGCTGGCTCGCGGGCGGCGGTCGAGTATCTGCGAACGCACTCGAAGCAGACGATTTTTTCCGCCGCGCTCGCACCTGCGCAGGCCGCCTGTGCCCTCGCCGCACTTGATGTGCTCCAAAACGAACCGGAACATTTGGCGCGGCTCTGGGAAAACACGCGCTACTACCGTGACCTCCTGACAAGCCTCGGTCTCGACATCTGGGGTAGCGAAACGCCTGCCGTTCCGATTGTGCGCGGTGACAAGGAACGTGCTTATTTTTTCTGGAAAAAACTTTTGGACGAGGGTGTTTTCGCAGTGATGTCTATCGCTCCCGCCGTCCCGCCGGGAAAAGATTTAGTGCGCACCGCAATTTCTGCCGCCCACACCGCTGAAGACTTCGCAATCATTGAAAAAGCCATGCGCTCCGCCGCAAAAGCATGGTTTTGAAAAATAATCCCCAAAACGACAGCTGGCAGGGAAGGAAGGAGGGGAGGGGGGGGGGGAGGAGGAATGGGAAACGAGTTTGAAACCACGGATGAACACGAATAGGCACGAATAAAATAAAAGAGCGGTTTCTGGTTCCTCGTTACTTTGCGAGGGGGGGCTTTGAGTGGGAGGTGAGGATATGGGAGGCTCGGGAAGCACCCGACATCATAATATGCAGAAAATCATGCACTTACAACGCAACAGGAATTTTGCCCATTTGCCATGCCCGAATTAAAAGGCAGCCATTTTTTTCACTTGACTTCAAAATAGCTTGTGCCCGTTAGACTCTCAGCACTGCACACAGCAGGATTATAGCAGAGTCCGCACAGTCACTATCCATCAACTCAGCAATCACGTCCGGCGAATTAAAAGGCAGCCATTTTTTTCACTTGACTTCAAAATGACTTATCGGCATTGGACGCTCGCTGTCGCACCGCCCTGTATGTGGCTGTCTCTTTCTCACCTCCCACTCAAAATAGCGAGGAACCTTTTCTGTTTTATTTATTTTTTGTTTTTTATTCGTGCCTATTCGTGTTCATCCGTGGTTTCAAACTCGTATTTTTATTGGTTTTTCTGATTTCCGAGCACTGTCACGCGTCGTTTTTGGCGTCCCCATTGCAAAGCCTCTTCGTGGGTGGGAAACCACATATCGAGTTGGTCATTTTGCAAACCGCCGCCCCTGTCTTCCACGCGGAAAACGCCCTCGCCCTCGATGTAGAGCAGCGTCCCCAGCGGCAAACCCGTAGGGCTTGACGCCACAGTGCCCGCCGTCGTGCGTTTGCCCGAGGCGGTGATGCCGATTTCCTTGGGCTTGCCTTTGAGCGGACCGCCGGAAAACACAGGGACGCCCGCCTCGTCGAGGTGCCAACCGCAGCAACGCTCGCAGTTGCAATAGGCGGTGACTGTCATCGTGCGCGTCGGTTTGGCGTCGTGCGGGAAAAAATATCCTGCCGCGAACGCCACCATCAATGCTGCTGCTGGCGGAGCGGCGCGAAGAAGGGCTTTACGGAGAAAAATGTGGCGTTTGCGTTTCATGTTTTCCTGTTTCTTTCAATTACTAAACCACAAACCGCCCGCTTGACAATCCTGCGTCTTCGTATCTGCTCGTTCCCGTTATGAAAAACTTTTCCGCAACACTCTGCGTCGCTGCAAAAACCTGCGCCGCTTCATTCGCCCTCGTCGCCCTCGTTGGTTGCCAAACGGCCCAGCCCGACCGCCCCGAGGATGTCTCCGCGAATACCGCGAACGCCGCTGTCGTCGTGCCCCAACCCGTGCTACGACATGTGGTCTTCTTTGGTTTCAACGAAAACCTGACGCCTGCGCAGGTCAAAGAGGTCGAGGACGCCTTCGCTGCCTTGCCCGCCCAAATCAAGGAGGTGAAAGCCTTTGAGTGGGGCACCGATTGCAGCCCCGAAAGGCTCCAAAAAGGGCACACTCACGCCTTCGTCCTCAAGTTTGCCACAGCAAAAGACCGCGACGCCTACCTTGTCCATCCTGCGCACAAGGCATTTGGCAAACTCATCAGCGGCAAAATCAAGACCGTCACCGTCCTCGACTACTGGGTGAAATAAAAACAAGTGCGCGGCGACAGGGATGGAAAAAGCCGGAATGAAATAAGGCGGGGGAAACGGGTTTGAAACCACGGATGAACACGAATAGACACGAATGTAAAAAATGCGGCGGCTGAATAAATCGGCGGATTGAATAAAAAGGCAGCCATTTTTTTTACTTGACTCTATCCAACAACCCGACAATTGCGCTTTGTGTGAAGCTACGGTGCCATTGCTCTCACTCAAAATAGCGAGAAGCCACTCTTTCGCATTCGTGCCAATTCGTGTTCATCCGTGGTTTCAAAACCGCCTTTCTTCCGGCGTTTCTCGTTTTTTTTCATACCAAATCGGCGGATTGAATAAAAAGGCAGCCATTTTTTTCACTTGACTCTATCCAACAACCCGACAATTGCGCTTTGTGTGAAGCTACGGTGCCATTG
>JAITPT010000116.1 GCA_031289285.1 Puniceicoccales bacterium | reverse complement strand
GGACGCACACGGACGGACACACACGGACTAATGCGGAGGGCGAGGGCGTGCGGGGGCGAGCAGGGGCTTTGGTGGTGATGCACTGCCTCGAACTCGGTGCTGACCTCTCGCTCGCGCCCAGTAGCACTCGCCCGTGGCAACGTCTTGCGCAACCCGCCTCTCGCCCACGCCGATGCTGTCCGCGTCGCTGTGCATCTGCCTGTGGCGGTATCCGCTGGCAGCGCCGTCCGTCATCGTTAGCACTGTCCGTGTTTGTCTGTGAAGGCCTGTGGTTGTCCGTGAGCGTTCGTGGTCGTCCGTGCCTGCGGCCTCTATCGCCGCCATCGGCACTGCCCCATCAGCTCACACATGCGGACGCCGAGGACGCGATTTTGCGCAGAGCGTTTTTGCGGGCGTGTCAAGGAATATTTTTCGCCGCATGGGGCGAGGTGCCAATGACCCGCGAGGGGAACTAAGCAGCTGCGGGGCAAGCCCGTCACCCGTCACGCAGAGCACAGCCCGTCGCGCAGGGGACGAGGGCTGGCGAGGGGAAGACGGCTCCACACGAAGCCGTGCTTGCCACCCGACACCTCCGCCAGCACCGTCCCGTGCAAACAGACAAGCTCGCACTTTTTCACTCATCGCACATTCGGGCATTCACGCACCGCCTTTTTCCAATGAAACGTCTCCCGCTCGGCATCCAAAACTTTCCCGAACTCCGAAACGGGGACTACCTCTATGTAGGGACGCAACCAGACCGCCGCCGTCGCTGTGTCGTCCCTACGGGACTTTGTGGATGGGGGGCGTCTTTCACGGGGTTGAAATCCAATACCGTTCAAGTAGGTTAAAATGTGCTTCTGGCGGAAGGAATCTCGTTGGTTTTGCTATCGGCGGCGCAGCCTTTGTTTCACGCAGATGACGTGTGCCTCTCAACCCCAACGGGGTTTCCCAACAAAGCCCAGGGTTGGTGCGAGGAACGAGCACCTACCCTGGGTATCGGTTCCCCCTGCGTCACAACCCCAACGGGGTTGCCCAATCGGAGCTTGTTGTGGTTGCGCTTGGCGCGAGACGTAGCCAACGGCATTCGTTGGGCAACCCCGTTGGGGTTGAGAGGCACACGTCATCTGCGTGAAACAAAGGCTGCGCCGCCGATAGCAAAACCAACGAAATTCCTTCCGCCAGAAGCACATTTTAGCACTACTTGAACCTAAAAACGGCAGTTGAGTCGGGTCGTCTTGCGGAAACTGTTGCGGCATCTGCGTTTGGTGGCCTTGTTCGACGCACCAACAGATGCGCCCTCGCAAATCCCCTAACCACATCTGCCACAACAGCTTCTCGCAATACTCCCCTCCAACTGCCGTTTTTAGGATAAACACCCAGCCGTTTTTAGGGTAACAGGCCGGGTTGTTCAACCTTCCAAACGGCGGCCAGTGCGGTGCCGACCGCCGTTTGGGGGCTATTTTTGTTCTTGCGATTTAGGTTCAGAGCTTTGCGCCGAGGGCTTCGGCGGCGGTGTCGCGCTCTTCGGTAAGTTCCTTGATGGAGGCGTCAATCTTGGCGCGGGCAAACTCGGGGATGGAGAGACCTTCGACGACGCGCCATGTGCCGCGGCCTGTGCTGCGGATTGGCAAGCCGGTGACTAAGCCGGGCGTTGTGCCGTATTCGCCCGTGGAGACGACGCCGACGCTAAACCACTCATCGGCGGGCGAGCGGTGGGCGAGGAGGCGCACGGTCTCGACGGCGGCATTGGCAGCGGATGCCGCCGAGGAGCTGCCGCGAGCTTTGATAATCGCTGCGCCGCGTTTTTGCACGGTTTCGATGAACTCGCCCTGTAGCCAAGCCTCGTCTGTGATAAAGTCCGAAAGCGGCTTCCCTTTGATTTGCGCGTTGTAGAAATCGGGGAACTGCGTCGAGGAATGGTTGCCGAAAATGGTGACGTTTTTCACCTCGGAGACATGCACTCCGGCCTTGGCGGCGAGCTGCGCTTTGGCGCGGTTTTCGTCGAGGCGTGTCATCGCGAAGAAGCGGTCTTCGGGAATGCCTGTGGCGTGGCGCAGCGCGATGAGGGCGTTGGTGTTGCATGGGTTGCCGACGACGAGCACGCGCACGTTTTTAGCGGCGTTGGCGGCGATGGCGCGGCCTTGTCCGGTGAAAATCTTGCCGTTGATGCCGAGCAAGTCTTTGCGTTCCATGCCGTCTTTGCGCGGCACGGAACCGACGAGCAATGCCCAGTTGGCGTCCTTGAAACCGGTGTTAAGGTCGTCGGTGGCGACGATGTCTTTGAGCAGCGGGAAGGCGGAGTCTTGGAGTTCCATGACGACGCCTTGGAGTTTTTCCATGCCTTGCGGGATCTCAATGAGATTGAGGGCGACTGGCTGGTCGGGGCCGAAGACTTCGCCCGCCGCGATGCGGAAAACGAGCGAGTATCCGATGTTGCCTGCGGCACCGGTGACGGCGACGCGGATGGGTGTGTTGGATATTACCATGTGGATATGTGTATGCTTTTTTTGGTTAAAACGAAGGCGCGGAAGATGTCTCCGTGGCGCGGCGACGCAAACCCAAAAGGGTGTCGGGCGGGCGGGGCGGCGTTTTGGTTAGGCGGTGCAGCCGGCGGTTTGCCAGAGGGAGCGCGGGAGGGAGAGGTCGCCGAGGGGCTGCGTGAATGCGCCGCGTTCGCGGTCGAGGAGGACAAACTTTATCGCGCCGCTGCTGGCTTTTTTGTCGCGCAGCATGGCACCCATGAGCGCGTCAACGGGTAGCGGGCTTCGCAGGGTGTCGGGCAGGTTGTTGGTGCGGTAGAGGTGGAGGATGGGCGCGATTTCCGCTTCGTCGAGGTAGCCGAGGGCGACGGAGAGCCGCGCCGCCAAAACGACGCCGATGGCGACGGCCTCGCCGTGCAGGTATTCGCCGTAGCCAGCGACGTTCTCGATGGCGTGGCCAAAGGTGTGGCCGAGGTTGAGCAGGGCGCGCCCGCCGTCTGCTGCGGTCTCGCGCTCGTCGGCACCGACAATCGCGGCCTTGATGGCGCAGCACTCGCGGATGACATCGGGCAGGGCAGGGTGACGCCAGTGGAGCGGGCCGGCGTCGCGCAGGAGGTCGGCAAACGCGGTGTCGCCGGCGCGTTTCACGATGAGGGCGTATTTGACGACTTCCGCCATCCCTGCCGCAAACTCGCGCGGCGGGAGGGTCGCCAGCCAAGCGGTGTCGGCAAACACGGCTTCGGGCGGCCAGAAAGCGCCGGCGAGATTTTTGCCAGCGGCGAGGTTGATGCCGGTTTTGCCGCCGACGGCGCTATCCACCATCGCCAGCAGTGTGGTGGGGATTTGGACGAGGCCGACGCCGCGCAGGTAGCTGGCGGCGGCAAAGCCCGCGAGGTCGCCGACTACGCCGCCGCCGACGGCGAGGACGAGGCCGGAGCGGTCAACGCCGCCTGTCGCGAGTGCCTCCCAGAGGCGTTCAAGCTCGCCGGTGCGTTTGGCGGTTTCGCCGTCGCGGGAGAGGATGTGGAGGACGGCACCGGTCTCGCGGAGTGCTGCGAAAAAGGCGGGGTTGGCTGCAAAAATGGCTGGGGCGGTGACTGCGAAAACGCGGCGGTGGTGCGCGAGGGCGGTGCGAACAGCGGCGAGTGCGGCGGCGGTTTGGCCAGTGCCGATGCCGACGGTGTAGGTGCCTTTGCCGCAGGGGACGGCGAGGGTGGCGAGGGTGGCGGGCGGCGTTGCGTCAAGCATAAAAACCGGCGCGGGGGTTGCGGGCGGCGAGGAGTGCGCTGGCCTCGGCGTCGTTGGGAAACTTTGCGGCGGCGGCGTCCCACTCGAGAGTGCGTCCGAGGCGTTGGGCGATGACGCCGAGGAGGACGGCCTCGGTGAAGGGCGCGGCGATGTCGAAGGGTGAGGCGAGGGGCGTGCCTTTGCGGATGGCGTCAACCCAATTTTGGTAATGGCCGCCTTTGACACGCGGGTATTTGGCGGGCGGGCGTTTGATGGCGGCGCGTTCGCTGGGAGAGACGCAGGGGAAGGATTCGTTGGCCCAGCCGGAGACGGCGAGCGTCATTTTTTTGCCGAAGAGCAGGGTGCCGTTGGCGGCGAGTTCGCCGACGCCTGCGGGGGCAGCGGGTTTTCCTCCGCCGTCGAGCCAGACGTATTTGACGGGGCCGCGCCCGGCGGCGGCAGGGAAGTAAAAGGTGATTTTGGACTGTTTGGGAAACGCGACGGCGGAGGGCGCAGGGGCGGGGATTTCGGCTTCGATTTTTGACGGCGCACCGAGGCCGAGCGCGTAGAAGGCGTCGAACATGAGGTGCGTGCCCATGTCGCCGAGTGCGCCGACGCCGAAGTCGTAAAAGGCGCGCCATTTGAAGGGGTGTGTCTCGGGGCAATAGGGGCGGGCAGCGGCGGGGCCGAGCCAGAGTTCCCAATCGAGACCGGCGGGCACGGGCGTCGTCGGCGCGAAGGCGGTCATGCCTTGCGGCCAACCGCCGCCGCGCGGGCGGTTCGTCCACGAGACGACCTCGGAAACTTCGCCCAGCAGCCCCGCCTCATACCACTCGCGGGCGACGCGGGTGTGCGTGCTCGACGCGCCTTGGTTGCCCATCTGGGCGACGAGGCGCATCTCTTTTGCCTTGGCGGCGAGGCGGCGCGTCTGGTCAAAGGTGTGGCAAATGGGCTTCTGGACGTAGAGGTGTTTGCCGAGTTGGGCGGCAGCGTAGGCAGCGGAAAAATGCGTGTGGTCGGGAGTGCTGACGGACACGGCGTCAATTTGTTTGCCAAGCTGGGCAAACATTTCGCGGAAGTCCTTGAAACCGCGAACATCGGGGAAGGCGTCGCGGTGGTCGTCGAGGGCGGCGTCGAGGCGTCCGGCATCGGCGTCGCAAAGGCCGACGAGGCGCGTGCCCTTGCAATTGGTGATGCCGCGAACGTCGCCGCGCCCCATTCCGCCGACGCCGACAGCGGCGATGTTGAGGCGGTTGGAGGGGGCGTTTTGGCCGCGCAGAAAACCAGCGGGCAAGATAAGCAGCCCCGCCGCCGCGAGCGCACCTTGCCGGAGAAACTCGCGGCGCGGGTGGACGGCGGGCGGGGCGACGGCGCAGACGGCGGTGGTTTGGGTGGCGGCGGGTGGCGCAGCGGGCGAGGCGGGCATGGTGCGGAGCGGCGGCGGGCGCGGGCTGTTGTTAGTTATTAAAAGGGGCCTTCGGTTTCGGCGGTCGTGCCCTTGCCAGCTTTGTTAATCGCGGCTTGGAGCGCTTTCAGGGCGTCTTCCGTGGGATAGGTGAACGACGCCGTGAGGTAGGAACCACTGGCGGAGACTTTCAGGCGAGCCAAGAGGGCTTTGAATTGTTTGACCTCTTCGACTTTTTTGGGGTCGGGCGGTGCGCCGTCTTTGCCTTGGGGAGCGGTAGTCATCATCGAGAGTATCGTCAGCAAACCTTGGATTTGTGTCACGGCCTCCTGCGCTTTCTCGGCGTCGGGGTAACCAGCAGCGACGCGGATACCTGCGTTTTTGCCGCTGTCGCCAGCCGCGAAAAAGATTTGGGTGGGACGTTCAAGGTTGGCTGTCGGGTCAAATGCTTTGGCCTCTTTTTTGGCACCGGGTTTCTCTTTGAGAAGTTTTGGGCCGATGTAGCCGAGGACGACGGGCGGCGTGTTCAGCGTTTTGCTGTAGGTGGTGAGATAGGGGGGCGGCGTGTAGGACGCGACTTTGCCGGAGAGCGCGGCGAGCACTTTGGGTGCATTGGTTTTGTCGGCGACAATCGCTGTGTTGGCGTCGTAGGCGTGAAAGAGAAGCGGATTGCCGGGTTTTGATGCCAGAGCGAAAGCACCGTGCTTCAGCGCGGGAAGCTCGAAGAAAACGCGGTCGCCGATGGTGACGGATTTCAGCCCTTTGCGTGTGGCGTATTCTTGGATTTTTGAAGCGGGGATTTGACCGCGAATGATGGCGACGCCTTCGTCGTTGCTGGCACTTCCGAAGGTAAGGTCGGAGATGCTGGCGCTGCTTAGGCCGAGTTCTTTGAGCCAAGCATGAGGTCCCGCAGCGGGAGACTTGGCGAGACCTTTGTCGGTCTCTGTGAATAGCAACTTGCCGAGGGCGGAGTTGCGTGCGGCGTCGAAGTCCACGTGGATTACGGCGCCTGAATTGGCCGGGACGCCCTTGGTGTTGAGCGGACCAGCGATAGCAGTTGCAGCGAGCGCGAGTGTTGCACAAGCGGACGCGATGGAACGGAAGAGGAGAGAGTGTTTCATAACGACGCTGAAGATTTGGAAAAAAGTCTCCCATTGCAAACATTTTCTTCAAAAAATTACTGGTGTCCAAAATGTTTGTGAAAAAAAACGCACCGCGATGCAGCCGCGAGGCACGCCGCCCGCGAATAAAATGGCAGCCATTTTATGGGCACTGCACGGGCACGGACGGACACGGACTTTCACGGACAAACACTGACCAACACGGACACTGGCGAGGGGGTAGGTATGGGCGGGCGCAGGCGGTGCTTTGACCCCGTTCCGAATAATTTACCAGGCTAAATAAATTGTTTGACCTGATGAGTGGCGCAGGGCAGGGAAGGCATGAGCGGAGTGCGGGGCCATCTTGAAGGAGAGGGGAGAAAAAGCCACGCCCCCCAAAAAATGTCTTCCGGTGCTTTGCCCCCGTTC
>JAITPT010000114.1 GCA_031289285.1 Puniceicoccales bacterium | reverse complement strand
TATTTTGTGCGTGTTGCCCATCCCAAAAAAATGCAGCTGTGGTTTTTTTGCGCCACATATATTTTACGGGTTTTGCCCCCCCCCCCCCCCCCCCGGCAAAAGGAATTAGTCTGGTTAATTATTTTGGCAACTTTTCGGAGGGATTCCGAATTTGCTCCGCGAACACTTGGAAAATCATGCACTTACAACGCAGCAGACATTTTGGCCATTTGTCATATTTGAATAAAAAGGCAGCCATTTTTTTCGCTTGACTCCAAAATAGCTTATGTTCATTAGACTCTCGCTCCGCACACAGCGGGATTTATAGTGCGGGGCAGCAGCACCAGCGTTCCCACTCAAAACAGCGAGGAACCGGATTTTAGTTCCGTGAAAATCCCTCCCCCCCCCTCCCCTCGGCAAAAGGAATTAGTCTGGTTAATTATTTTGGCAACTTTTTGGAGAGATTCCGAATTTGCTCCGCGAACACTTTGAAAATCATGCGCTTACAACGCAGCAAATATTTTGGCCATTTGCCATATTTGAATAAAAAGGCAGCCATTTTTTTCACTTGACTCCAAAATAGCTTATGTTCATTAGACTCTCGCTCCGCACACAGCGGGATTTATAGTGCGGGGCAGCAGCACCAGCGTCCCCACTCAAAACAGCGAGGGGGGGGTGTTGTTTTTAGCTTTGTGCCTCACTCCGCTCGCAAAATCGCGCCTTTCAAATAATGGCTTTCGGGGAAGTTCAGCAAAACGGGGTGGTCGGGGGGCTGGTTGGTGACTTCTAAGACCCGCGTTTCGCGGCGGGCGTCGGAAGCGGCCTCGGCGAGCATTGCCAAAAAGTCTTCGACGCCGACACGCTGCGAACAGGAATATGTCGCCAGAAGACCGCCGGGCGTGAGGAGCTTGAGGGCACGCAAATTGATTTCCTTGTAACCGCGCATCGCACCCGCCATCGCGTCTTTGCTGCGAGCAAAGGGCGGCGGGTCGAGGATGATGAGGTCGAAGCGCGGCTCCGAATCGCGGTTTTCCGTGAACCAGTCAAAAACATTGGCGCGTAAAAACCGCGTGTTTCCTGCAAGCCCGTTGCGTAGCGCATTGCGCTCCGCCGTCGCGATGCACTCTGGCGAGGAGTCAATGCCCAGCGTATCCGCCGCGCCCGCCCGCGCCGCCTGCAACGCGAAACCGCCTTGGTTGCAAAAAGCGTCGAGCACACGCCGCCCCTTGGCGAGCCGCGCCACGCGCAAGTGCTGCTCGCGCTGGTCTAAATAAAAACCGGTTTTCTGCCCGCCTTGGAGGTCGAGAAAATATTCGACTCCGCCGATGCGAAACCAGTCCGGCGCGAAAGGTTTCCCGCTGACGGTGCGCACCTCGAGCGGCAGACCCTCGCGTTCGCGGACAGGGGCGTCGTTGCGAAAAATAATTTCCCTCGGCGAAAACCGTCGCTCAATCCAAGCGCGCACATCCGGCAACGCACGGTCGGCACCGGCGGTGAGCGCCTGCGCGGCAAACACGCCGCCGAACTGGTCGAGCACAAGCCCGGGAAGGTTGTCCGCCTCCGACCACACAAGGCGTCGGGCGACACCGACGGCGGCAGCACCAGCGGCAGCGTCACCGTCCGCGTCGCGTCGCGCCAAGGCGGCGTCAAGTGCCTCGCCAATAAACGCGGCGTCAAACGGGCGGGCGCGGCGGGCGTAGCGTCGCCACGAGATTTGCGAGCGGTTGCTCCACAGGCCTGCGCCAAGCGAGAAGCCGCGCGTTTCGAAAAGTTCGACGGCCTCGCCATCTGCAATCGGGGCGTGGGCACGGTCAATTTCACCGGCAAACGCCCAAGGGTGCCCGGCGAGTGCGCGGCAGGGACGCGGCGAGTGGAGACGGATGGATTTCATTCGAGCGCAAGAGTGGGGCGCAAGGCGCGGCGGACAAGCACCGAAAACAACACCCCGCTTTTGCGTCTTTTCTTTGGCGGCGGAGCAGACATTTTCCCGACTCCCTTTTCAAACGGTATGACCGACGACGATTTCCAAACCTCCGCCGCAAAAAGCGCCAACACTCGGCTGGCGTGCCCGCAAGACTTCATCTCCGACGCACCGTTTGAATTTGAACTCGGGGGCAGCGTCCCCTCGCTCACGCTCCGCTACGAAACCCACGGCACGCTCAACGCCGACCGCTCCAATGCCATCCTCGTCTGCCACGCATTGAGCGGCGATCACCACGTCGCGGGGCAGCACACACCCGCCGACCGCAAACCGGGCTGGTGGGACGCCTTTGTCGGCCCGGGGTGCCCGCTCGACACGGAGCGGTTTTTCATCATCGGCGTCAACTGCGTCGGCGGTTGCCAAGGCAGCACAGGGCCGCTCTCGCCTAACCCTGCGACGGGGCTTCCCTACGGGGCAGACTTTCCACAGTTGACAATGCGAGACATGGTGCGCGCCCAGCGGCTTCTTGTGCGCGGGCTGGGCATCGAGCGGCTCCACGCCGTCATCGGCGGCTCGATGGGCGGAATGCAAGGGCTGGTGTGGGCGGTGGATTTCCCGCAAGACACGGGACGAGTCGTCGCGCTTGCCTGCGCTGCGAACCAGAACGCACGGGCAATTGCGTTCAACGAAATCGGGCGCGTGGCGATAATGAGCGACCCCGCTTGGCGCGGTGGGCATTACGCGCTGGGCGCGGGACCGAAGGCGGGGCTGGCGTTGGCGCGGATGCTCGGGCATGTCACGTATCTCTCGGAGGCGGGCATGGGGCGTAGATTTGGGCGGCGTGCGCAAGAGGGCGCGTGTCCGGCAAATGTCGTGGTGGAGCGCGGGCCGTTCCACGCCGAGTTTGCCGTGGAGAGTTACCTGAATTACCAAGGGCTGACGTTCACGGAGCGTTTTGATGCCAACAGTTACCTCGCCATCACAAAAGCCGCTGACCGTTTTGACCTCGCAGCGGGGCGCAGCTTGGAGGCGGTTTTCGCGCCAGTTCGGGCGCGTGTGTGCCTCATCGGGTTTTCGTCGGATTTGCTCTATCCCCCCGCAGACAACCACGATGTCCTCGCCGCCTTGCTCCGTGCCGGAAAAAACGCCACTTACACCGAACTCGAAACCGACGCTGGCCACGACGCCTTTCTCTTGCCAACCGCTGAGCTGTTTCAGGCCATCCGCAACGGCATTGAGTAGGGAAATGCTCGCCACCGGAAAACCGCGCCTGAGGCTGGCGCGTCCCCCCCCCCAATAATCCTAAAAACGGCAGTTAATGCGGGCGGTTTTGCGCAATCTTTTGGCCGTCTGCGGCTTGCGCTTTCCGCTCCACGCACCGCAAGGTGCGCGTCG
>JAITPT010000102.1 GCA_031289285.1 Puniceicoccales bacterium | reverse complement strand
ATGCCCGCCTCGCGCATGGCTTCGAGGTCTTTGGTGATGCCGGTTTTGGTAAAGTTGGGTCCCATCCAGTGCCACCAGACGCGGGGCTTGTATTCGTCGGGCGGGGCAGTGAAGCGGGTAGCAAGTTCCGCGAGCGTGTGCGGCGGCGGCGCGGGGGCGGCGGCAAGCGATGCGCCAGTGGGCGCGGCGGAAGCGGTGCCAGCGGTGGCGACGAATGCGGCAGCAGCTGCGGCGGCAAACGGCGCAAGCGCGAGTGCGGTGAGAGAAACGATGCGAGAAAGGCGAGTAACGGGTGTTTTCATGCGCCGCGAGAGAAGGACGGCAGCGGCAGTGGGACAATCTTTTTTTGGGGCGGATAAAAAAACGAATAAAATGGCAGCCATTTTTTTCGTTTGACATCCTCACAAAGCGACATCCTCACAAAAAAAGACCACAGATGACACAGAGGCCGCAGATGTTTTAGATTTTACCAACAAACACTCTCACCCCTCTCACGCTATCTGCGCTTTCTGTGTTATCTGCGGTTCGTCCCGCCGACGGCTAAATCCGCTTTGAACGAATAAAATGGCAGCCATTTTTTCGTTTGACATCCCTACAAAGCGACATCCTCACAAAAAAAGACCACAGATGACACAGAGACCGCAGATGTTTTAGATTTTACCAACAACCACTCTCACACCGTTCTCCCTATCTGCGCCTTCTGTGTTATCTGCGGTTCGTCCCGCCGACGCCCGCCGCCTCCCGCCAATGGCTTTGTCGCTTGCGCCGAGCGGAAAAAATCGTTCCCTGTTGCGCCTTCAATTTCAAACTCTCCAACTCACACCACACACTCAATATGTCAACAGACACCGCCGAAAAACTCGCCGCCGAGTTTCCCGCAACAACACAGGAAGAATGGAAAGCCGCCGCTGAAAAGCTCCTCAAAGGAAAACCCTTTGAGAAAATCATGCTCTCCAAAACGCCGGAAAACATCACCCTCCAACCTATCTATAACCGCGACGTCCTCGACACGTTGCCCGCCGCTGGCACGTTCCCCGGACAAGACGGTTACCTGCGCGGCACACGCCCCGAAGGCTTCAGCCTCGCGCCTTGGGACTTCGCCCAAGAACTCCCCTACGCCGCTCCCGCCGCGTTCAACGCCGCGCTTCTGCGTGACCTCGAAGTCGGGCAAAACGCCGTCTCCATTGACCTCACCGCGCCCAACGCGCTCCGTCTCGAAACCGCCGCCGACATCTGCTCCGCGTTTCGCGGCATCATCCCCGACGCCATCGCGTGGCACTTCCACCCGGGCCTGAACGCCCTCCACGTCGCCCAACTTTTTAACACTTGGTTCACCGTCGAGAAAGCCCCCGCCGCCCGTGTGCGCGGCTCGCTCAACTTCGACCCGCTCGGCGTCCTCGCCGCCAAAGGCTGGCTTCCGCAAACCCTCGAAAAAACTTACCGCGAACTGGGCAGCGTCGCCCGCTATGCCCGCGCCGCGCTCCCCGCGTTCACCGCCGTCGGCGTGCGCACACAAGCCTACGCCGACGCTGGCGCGAGTGCCGTCGAAGAGCTGGGCGTCGCGCTCGCCGTCGGCCTCGAATACGTGCGCGAGCTGGGCAAAGAGGGCTTCGACATTGATGCCGCTGCGCAAACCATCGCCTTCCATTTTTCCATCGGCGGCGCGTTTTTCCCAGAGCTTGCGAAACTCCGTGCGGCTCGCGTCCTCTGGGCGCGGATTGTCGCTGAGCTTGGCGGCGGCGCGAAGGCGCAAGCCATGCACCAACACGCCCGCACCGGCCTTTTCAACAAGACCAAACACGACCCGCATGTGAACATCCTGCGCACCACCACGGAGGCCCTCGGCGGCGTCCTCGGCGGCGTCGAAAGCCTCACCGTCGGTGCCTTCGACGAGCTTCTGCGCTCGCCCGACGAGGCCTCACGCCGTCTCGCTCGCAACACGCAAATCATCTTGCGCGAAGAGTGCGAGTTGACCGCCGTGATAGACCCCGCTGGCGGCTCGTGGTATGTCGAGAAACTCACCGACGAAATCGCCGCCGCCGCGTGGGCGTTTTTCCAAAAAATCGAGGAGAAAGGCGGTGCCTCCGCCGCGCTCAAAGCGGGCTTCATCCAAGAGAGCATCGCCGCCACGCGCAAAGGTCGCGAAAAACTTTTTGGCCAACGCCGCCTCTCGCTCGTCGGCACAAACCAGTATCCCAACATCGCCGAAAAACCGCTCGTCGGCTCCACCCCCGACTTCGACGCACCCGCCGCAACGCCCGCGCCCGCCGACGCCGCAGTGACCGCGCCGCCGCTCCCCGCCGCACGTCTCGCCGTCCGCTACGAAGCGCTCCGCGCCGCCTCCGTCGCCTACAAAACTGCCAACGGCCACGGCCCGAAAATCCACCTCGCCAACATCGCCGCGTTGCGTCGCCACAAGGCGCGCGCCGACTTCACCCGTGCGTTCTTCGAGACCGGCGGCTTCGAGGTCACCGGTGCCGAAGGGGCGACCGACGCCGAAGCGATTGCCGAGAAAGCCATCGCCTCCGGCGCGGTGCTGGTCGTCATCTGCGGGCACGATGAGGATTACGTCGTGCATGTCCCCGCGATTGTCCGCGCCCTCAAAACGAAAGCGCCGCAGCTGACCGTCGTCCTCGCGGGCGACCCGGGCGAGCAAGCCGCCGCCTACACCGAGGCGGGCTTGGACACGTTCATCTCCGTCAAATCCGACAACTACGAGACCAACCGCCTCTTCTTGCAAAAGGCGGGCGCGTTGTAAAAAAACGCCGCATGGTAATAAGAAGTCGGAAGTAAAAAAAACTCTTGCGTCGGCGGTGCGCTTTCCTTTCTTGCCGCCTCAGTTCTTTCACAGACCCGCTCCCTAAACGCACTAACGCGATGGAATGCCGTGTGAATCGGCAACAGTCGCGCTGCGGTAACGGATGATTCTTTTCGCCAGCACCGGCCAAAAACGGGTCGGCTGGTGCCTAATGCCAATGGCTCGCCTCCGTGCGAGCTGTGAAGGCGGCGAAAAGGCGCGGCGGGGAAAACACAACTTTCCCCCGCCTGACATCCGGAGTCCGAACACCACGTTGGCGCGTTTTATCACCGGTGGCCTTGCGCCACCAACTTCATCGCGTCAATGAAACCTGATAGAAAAAACACCTCGCGCTCACAAACAGTGTCCGCGTCAACTGGGCGCCTCGCCCGCCAAACACTCTGCGCCGCCGCACTCGCACTTTTGCCCGCACTCGGCGCAAACGCCGCCGCCGCCGTCGAAGCCGCGCCAGACAGGCAAGCCGCCGCGCCGCAAACGCAGGCCGCGCCGCCTGCGCCAGTGCCAGCACCGGCCCGAAAGGACGCCGGACGCGGGACACAAGTTGCCGCTAACGCCGCGCCAACCGCGCCCGCAAAAACGCCGTCGGTGCCCGCCGCGTCTGCCGCGTCTGTGCCCGTCGTCCGCCTCGCCCCTGTCGTCGTGGTTGCGGCGCGTGTGCCGGAACTGCTCGCGTTGGCGTCGCCATCGGTGAGCATCATAGACGCTGCGCAACTTTCCGTTGTCGGCCTAAGCACGCTCTCCGACGTGCTGCGCACCGAGGCGGGCTTCTTCGACCTGCACGACAGCGTCGGGCAAGCCGCCTCCGTTTTCATTCGCGGCGCGAACTCGAACATGGCGCTCTTCACGCTCG
>JAITPT010000060.1 GCA_031289285.1 Puniceicoccales bacterium | reverse complement strand
CGCCCCCCCCCCCACACCATTCCCCAGTCGAATCTGTGGCGCCCCCCCCCCCCCCCCCCCCCCCCATTTTTTCGCACGCGCCCGCAAAAAAAGGAGTTGACGCACTGGCAGTCGCTAATGTAATCTCCGTCCCCCATGCAAAAGACGATCCTCAAGACAGAACCGTGCTTGCTGACTACGAAGCGCATATCTTCGCGCAAAGCGGAAAGCGAGTATGAATCACTATGCAAGAAGTTTTGGGCACGGGTAGCGCAGTATCGCAAAGCCGGAATGCGGGGCGTATTCCACTGTCCGACTTCATTGGAGGATTTGAGAAAACATTTCGTAAGCGAGTTGTCTTCGTAAAAGGTGGCTCGCCACTTGATTTTTACAAGGAAAAGAGAAGGAAAAAAGTGCTTGGCACTTTATTCGTAGCGAATGCGAGAAAAACAAACCGCAGATAGCGCAGAGAACGCAGATGTAAGTATGCGGACTTGTGCGCGGTTTTGTGGTGCATGGTGCGCCCCCAGCCCAAGTCGAACGAAAATCGGGAGTCAAAGGAAAAAAGTGTCTGACACTTTATTCGTAGCGGATGCGAGAAAACCAAACCGCAGATAGCACAGAGAACGCAGATGTAAGTGTGCAGGACTTGTGCGCGGTTTTGTGGTGTGTGGTGCGCCCCCTGCCCAAGCCGAACGAAAATCGGGAGTCAAAGGAAAAAGCGTCTGACACTTTATTCGTCCCTCCGTGCCCGATGACGGCGCTTTCAAAGCAGCGGAAGACACTGGTTGTCGGGAGATTACGGCAGCAGCGAAAGCAGTGTCGGCGGGTGCTGCGTTATGGGTGCTGCGTTATCACTTCGCACCCTCTGCTGCCGCACTCCATAAAACCCGAAAACCGATTTTGACCACGAGTGTTTAGAGAAAACCACGGGTGAGCAGGTCGTCACCAAAGATTTCGCGGCGGACATTGCGCAAGACAGATATGCCCGCGAGGGAGGGACAATCCGCACCAGCAAAGGCGGGAAGCGCGGCGGCGTCAGCGATGATTTTGGGGGCGGAATAGAAGAAAACACAGTCCGCCTCGCCAGAACGAAGCCATGCGCCAAGAAAAGTGCCGCCACCCTCAACCCAGATGCCGGAAAGCCCAGCCTCCACACAACGCGCTTTGAAAGCAGAGAAAAATACCTCGTCTGTCGCAGCAGGCAATTGCCAGACCGCAACACCCCGCGCCGCAAATGTCGCCAACGCACGGGCACGTTCCGCCGTCAACGCCGACAATTCGGACACAGACAGGATTGTCTGTGCTACACTACGGGTGCGTTCCGCCGCCACCACCCCCGCCGTCGCCGCCGTCGCCCTCACCTCCTCCTCCGCCACCCCTCCCGCCGCTTCTCCCGCTGCCACTCCCTCCCCCCCCGCTTCCCCCCCCGCTTCCCCCGCCGCGTCCGCCGCCGTTTCCGCTGTCGTGACGACCACCGTTTTCCCTGCAAACGCATCCTCGAATACGTGCAGCCCTTCCCTGCCCGCCGTCCGCAGACGTCGGTCAAAAACAAAACGCACCGGGCAGCACTCCGGCTCACCCGCGATGCGGCAAGTGAGACGCGGGTTATCCGCAAGCACAGTCGCCGCGCTCACCGCCGCTGCCGGAAAATAGCGCCGCCAACGCATCACGTCCGCCCGCGCCTCCGGCCCTGTTATCCATTGCGATTTGCCGGCCCGCGTGGCGATACGCCCGTCGAGCGTGGTGGCGGTTTTCAGCGCGACAAACGGTGCGCCGCCATGCGCGACGCTGTGGTTGAAAATCAAATTCAAATCTTCGCACTCCCGCGCCAGCACGCCCGCCGCCACGCTGACGCCCGCTTCGCGCAACAGCGCAAAGCCCCGCCCCGAATGCGCGGGAAACGGGTCGGTCGCGCCCGCGACGACGCGCCGGATGCCCGCCGCCAAAATCGCGTCCGTGCAGGCGCCCGTCCGCCCGTGCGTGCAACACGGCTCCAGCGTGACCACGAGTGCGGCGTCGGGCGCGGGTTTTCGCCCGAGTGCCCGCAGTGCGCAAATCTCGGCGTGAGGGCCGCCCGCCCGCTCATGCCAGCCTTCGGCGACCACGCGCCCGCCCTCGACGATGAGTGCGCCGACGTGCGGGTTCGGGTGGGTGTCGCCCCACGCCCGTCGCGCCAGCACGATTGCCCGCCGCATAAAAACTTCGCTCTCTGCTGTTGTCATAATCGTTTTTGTTTGCGCGGAAAAATCGTCGGCGCGGGGCGACGTCAACACGCCGGTTTGCGCCGCGCCGCTTTCACGCGGCGAGTGCGGCGGCGGTGATTTCGTTAATCTCCTGCGTGATGGCCGCCTGCCGCGCTTTGTTAAACTCGAGGGTAAGTTCGCCTGTGATTTTGTCGGCGTTGTCGGTGGCGGCCTTCATCGCCACCATACGTGCCGAGTGCTCCGACGCCTTGGCCTCCAAGACGGCGTGATAGACGGCGTGCTTCACAAACAGCGCGGGAAGCTCCCGCAAAATTTCTCCGGCAGACGGCTCGAAGTGCATCTCGCGTGTGTCGTGCGCGACGGCGGCACTCCCGCCCAGACGTGCCCGCGCCGTAGCGACGAGCGCGGCGACATCCGTTGTCGGCAGCAGCGGCTCAATCACCGCCTCCTGCACAAGCGTGTTTTTGAAACGCGCATAGACGACCTCCACCGTGTCCACCTTCCCCGCGAGAAATTGCGCGATGAGATACTCGGCGGGTTTGCGCGTTTCGGAAAAGTTAACGCGGTCGGAGACGGGGAAGTCCGCCAGAAGCGTCCGCCCCGAGCGCGTGAGATACTGCGCCCCTTTGCGCCCGACGGAGACAAAGCACGTGTTGGCGGGCAAGGCGGCGGCGATGCGAAAAAGATTGGCGTTGAGTGCTCCGCAAAGCCCCTTGTCGGTGGTGACGAGCAGGACGCCGCGCACATGCGTCTCTCGCACGGCGGCAAACGGGTGCGCACTGCCCGCGCCGTCGCCGCCCTGCGCACTGTCGAGGATGTCGGCGAGCAACCGCGTGTAGTCGCGCCCGTTGAGCGCGGTGTCTTGGGCGCGCTTCATCTTAGATGACGCGACAAGCTGCATCGCCTTGGTGATTTGCGCGGTGCTCTTGACGGACTTGATGCGGCTGCTGATTTCGCGGAGACCCTTTGGCATATTGGCGCGGCAATGTGTTCGCGCCCGCCGGAATGGCAATTTTTGAATTGACGGGAAACGCCAACGCCAGCGTCGCCAACGGCACCACCAACGCCAGCGGCGCGAGGCGGCGTGGCCACGTTTTGTTTCATTGCTCGCCGACGTTTTCCGCCTTCACTCGCCACCATGCTTTACGACTCGTCTAAACTCCTCCTACTCGCCGGCCCTTGCTCACTCGAAAACGAAAGTGTCTGCCGCGCCGTTGCCACCGCGCTCGCCGCCCTGCGCGAAAAAAACGCTTTGCTCAACATCGTTTTCAAAGGCTCGTTTGACAAAGCCAACCGCACCTCGCACGGCGGCCAACGCGGCCCGGGCATGGACGAGGGCCTGCGCCTCCTCGCCCTTGTCAAACACGAATACGGTTTCCCGCTCGTCACCGATGTCCACATGCCCGAGCAATGCGCGCGCGTGGCGGAGGTCGCCGACGTGTTGCAAATCCCCGCATTCCTCTGCCGCCAGACCGACCTGCTCGCCGCCGCCGCAAAAACGGGGCGCATCGTAAATGTCAAAAAGGGGCAATTTCTCTCGCCCTCCGAGATGACGTTTGTGACTGGCAAGCTGCGCGAAAACGGCGCGTCGGAAGTTTGGCAAACGGAGCGCGGCACCACCTTCGGCTACCAAAATCTCGCGGTTGATATGCGCTCGTTCCCCATCATGGCGCAGAACGGGCACCCGACGATTATGGACGCCACGCACAGCGTCCAGCTGCCCGGCGCGGCGAGCGGTGCTTCGGGCGGGCAGCGCGAGTTCGTGCCCGTGCTGGCAAAAGCCGCGCTCGCCGCTGGCGCAAACGGCCTCTTCCTCGAAACCCACCCCGACCCGGAAAAAGCGATTTCCGACGCGCAAAGCCAAGTCCCTCTCGCTGAATTGCCCGCCCTGCTCGAAGCCTGCCTGCGCGTCTGGCAAGCCGTGCGCTAAACAACAACGGCGACAGACTTCGCAAACCGCGCCCGCCGCAGACCGCGCCCACGTCAACTGCGCTTTTCTTTTTCAACGAGTGCGTAGAGCGAGGGCACAAGGAGGAGGGTCAAAAAGGTGGCGGAGAGAATGCCGCCGATGACAACCGTCGCCAGCGGGCGTTGCACTTCCGCGCCAGCACCCGTCGCCAACGCCATTGGCAAAAACCCAAGCGAGGCGACTAAGGCGGTTGTCAACACGGGGCGCAGGCGAGTCAACGCGCCCTCAAAAACCGCCTCGCGGACGCCGCGCCCGCGCCCACGTAGCTCGTTGATGAACGACACCAACACCACGCCGTTCAACACCGCCACACCCGAAAGCGCGATAAACCCGACGCCCGCCGAAATCGAAAACGGCAGCCCGCGCGCCCAGAGCGCAAACACGCCGCCCGTCACCGCCAGCGGGATGCCCGTATAAACCACCAGCGCCTGCCGCATCCGCCCGAACGCGAGATAGAGGAGCAGAAAAATCAGCCCCAGCGCCATCGGCACCACGAGCACCAGACGCTCCCGCGCCAACCGCAGGTTCTCAAACGCGCCGCCGTATTCGATGCGGTAGCCCTCTGGCAACTTCACCGACGCCGCCAGCAGCGCCTGCGCCTCGTTGACAAAGCTCTCCACGTCGCGCCCACGCAAATTCACCTGCACCGCCATGCGCCGCCGAAACGCCTCCCGCGTGATGGTGTTGACGCTCTCGCCGACGCGCACGACAGCGACTTGCCCCAGCGCGACAAGGCCGCCGTCGCTCGTGCGCACGGGCAGGCGTTTGACGCCCTCCGGGAAATCGCGCCGCGCCGTTTCCGCCAGCCGCGTGACTATCGGGAAACGCCGCTCGCCCTCAATGATGACGCCGCCTTGCTCGCCCGCAAACGCCGCGCCAACCGTCGCGTTGACCTCCTCCGCCGTGACGTTGTAGCGCAGCATGGCGTCGCGGTTCACCTCGATTTGCAGCACGGGTGCTTTGCCCGCAGCGTCAAACTCGACGTCCGCCGCGCCCGGTATTTTTTCAACAAGCTCGCGCACCTCGCCCGCAAGGCGTTCGAGCGTGTCGTAGTCGTCGCCAAAAACTTTGATTGCGAGGTCAGCGCGAGAGCCGGAAAGCAGCTCGTTAAAACGCAACTCGATTGGCTGCGAAAACGAGGCGGACTGCCCGGGAAAATGCGTCGCCAGCGTCTCCGCCATGAGCGCGGTGAGGGCGTCCTTGGCGAGCGGTTTGCCGTCGCCACCCTTGCGCCAGCCGTCGCGCGGAAGCAACAAAATGTAGGTGTCGCCGACGTTGACGCCCATCGGGTCGGTGGCGACTTCGCTGGTGCCGACACGGGAAAACACGCGGGAGACTTCGGGAAACTTTTCGAGCAACAGTTTCTCCGTGGCAGTTTGCAGAGCGACAGAATCCCCAAGGCCGATGCTGGTAGTGCGGATGAGCTGCGCGGCGAGGTCGCCTTCGTCAAGCTGCGGGATGAACTCCGCGCCGAGTTTGGAAAACACAGCAAGCGACGCGCCAAATATGCCGAGCGCAGCGAGACACAGTAGCCAACGGAAACGCAGACTGGCACCGAGCACGGGCAGGTAGGCACGTTTGGCCAAACGCATGGCGAAGTTGTCGTCCTCGGCGGCAAAGGTGGCGGTGGCGTCGGCGTCGGCGACAACGGCGGCGTCGGCGTCGGCAACAACGGTGGCAGTTTTTTTCGGTTTTTCTTTTCCGAGAAAAAACGAGGCGAGCGCGGGGACGAGGGTCAGCGCGAGCAGCAACGCACCCGCCAACGCGAAGACGACCGTGAACGCCATCGGGTGAAAAGTTTTCCCCTCGACGCCCGTCAGCGTGAACAGCGGCACATAAACAATCGTGATAATCGCCACGCCGAAAACCGCCGGCGCACCCACTTGGCTGCACGCCGCGACAATCGCCGCGTCGCGCTCCGCTCGCGACAACGCCCGCCCGCCCGCCTCGCGCCGTCGCTGCGCCAACACACGCACGATGTTTTCCGCCATGACCACCGCGCCGTCCACAATCAACCCGAAGTCCACCGCGCCGAGGCTCATCAGATTGCCGGAGACTCCGTAACGCTCCATGCCCGTGAGCGCGAAAAGCAGCGAGAGCGGGATGGCGGCTGCGACGATGAGCGCCGCCCGCCAGTTGCCCAACAACGCGGCAAGCACGGCGACAACGAGCAACGCGCCTTCAAACAAATTCGTCTGCACCGTGCCGATGGTTTCGGCGACAAGGCGAGCACGGTTATAGACCGTCTCGATTTCGACCCCCGCCGGCAACTTCCCGCGTAGCTCCGCGATTTTTGCCTCGCAACGCGCCGCCACCGTCCGGCTGTTTTGCCCGACAAGCATGAGCGCCGAGCCAAGCACCGCCTCCTCGCCGTTGTGCGTCGCCGCGCCCGTGCGCACCGCGCTCCCCACCGACACCGACGCCGCATCGCCCACGCGCAGGGGCACACCGCCGCCCGCAAACTTCAGCGGCAAGTTCGCAATGTCCGCCGCGCTCCGCGCCCGTGCCACCGTCCGCACCGTGACACTCTCGCCGCCGCGCTCAACGACGGAGCCGCCGGCGTTTGAGGTGTTCGCAGCCACCACCCGCGCCACGTCGCCAATGGTGACGCCCAGCGCGGCGAGTTTCGCGGGGTCGGGCGCGACGATAATTTCCTTCGTGTGCCCGCCCGATGTGTTGACCTCGGCGACGCCCGGCACCGTGCGCAACGCAGGTCTCACAATGTAGTCTTGGACGAGTTTTAGCTCACGCAGCCGCGCCTCCGCATCGGCGGGCGCAGCGGGCGCGTCTTTGGCAAACCGCACGACGTAATGAAAAATCTCGCCGAGGCCCGTGGTGATGGGCGCGAGCTTAGGCGTCGCGCCCGGGGGCAGCGAGTCGGCGACATTTTGCAAACGCTCGGCAGCGAGCTGACGCGCACGGTAGATGTCCACGCCGTCAGCGAAGTTGAGCGTGACCTGCGAGAGGCCAAACTTGGAGATGGAACGGATGGATTCGAGACCTTCGATGCCACCCATTTCGATTTCAATCGGGGCAGTGATTTGAGTCTCGATTTCCTCCGGCGCAAGCGCAGGCACGGCAGTGTTGATTTGCACCTGGACGTTCGTGATGTCGGGCACGGCATCAACGGGCAAACGCGACGCCGCACGGACGCCAAGCGCGACAAGGATGAAGACGCCGAGAAGGACAAAGGCGCGTTGTTGGACGGAAAATGTAAAGATGCGTTCGAGCATGAGTGTGAGTGTGAGTGTGAGTGTGAGTGTGAAAAGTTGGATGGTTTTTTGAGCGATGTTTGAGCGGTGTTTTTTGGGGCGGTGTTTGGGGGACGGTGTTTTTGGGGGGCGGTGTTTTTTTGGGGGGCGGTTTGCGGAGAAAGAGGGCGGGAGGCGGGCGGAGGAGGCGGCGGAGGACGGGTGAAAGGCGGGTTAAGGGAAGGCGGAAGAGGCGGAAGACGTGTGCCCCAAAGGAGTCGGCGACATGCGGCGGCAATGCGGGTGAGAAGCAGAGAAACAAAGGAAGCGGCAAAAAAATCGTCGGCACTCGTAGCCGCGTCGGCAGCTTTCGTCGGCACCTGCCATCGGCACCTGTCGTTATCCGTCACCCAGACGTTACCCGCTGCCCAGTCGCTACCCGTCGCGCAATGCGGCGCAACGCACTGCCCTGCCCCGCCATCTTTCGGCGAGGCTCAGCGGCGGCGATTTGGTGCTCGCGCAAGTCCGGCGGCGTGCGTAGCGAATTGCCACCCGCAGGCGAGACCGAGCAAACGGTCATGCGTCTTTCGCGGTGCTCCTGCTCGCGTGATTTGCGGCGGAGGCAAAGCGCCGAAATGTTTCAACGCTGCCGCAAGCGCCCCAAAAACCAACGCGTCTCCGCTGACGGCGCAACTGCCGGAATTGGCGTTAGGAACCCTGACTGTTTCGGCGAAGTTTCTGGCGGTGGACAGTCCTGTATCCACAAGGCAATCGCCTCCGTGTGGCAAGTGTCCTGCGTGTCCATCGGTTTCGCTGAAAAAGGTGTTGGCGGCGGGGCTTATGGGGGAGTGGCAATCGTCGTCGTGAATACTTTCGCAGAGGGCGGTTGCGATTGCGCAGTGCCCCGTCCCCGCAAGATACGCGAGCAACAAAAGAACAACGGCGAGCATTCGTGTCATACCGCACCCTCTCCGAACCATCCCTCCCCTGTCAATCCAAGAAACCCCGCATAAAGGGACAGACCCTTTTTCACTTGCATCCCCTCATTCTGATGACGCATCCGCATCCAAGCACATCTGCTTTTTTGCGCAGCGGCACCGCTCCCGTAGCAACACCACCCACTGTGTCGCGCAGTAGTCACACGCCTCCGCTATCCATCCCCGCATTTTGCGGACAACGGACGACGGGATGCGATTCATGGACGGTATTTGTCCATCGTGACAATGCAACATAAAGGGACAGACCCTTTTTCACTTGCATTTCACTGCATCCCCTCATTCTGATGACGCATCCGCGCCCAAGCACATCTGCTTTTTTGCGCAACGGCACCGCTCCCGTAACAACACCACCTACGTGTCGCGCAGTAGCCACACGCCTCCGCTATCCATCCCCGCATTTTGCGGACAACGGACGACGGGATGCGATTCATGGACGGTATTTGTCCATCGCGGTTTCAATTTCAGGAAAATAGATTTTCAGAAGCCATTAAAAAGGGACAGACCCTTTTTTGTTTGACTTTCGTTATATCGAAGCACAGAGCGCAGCGGAGTTCGGACGCGGTTACTTCGTAGCGATGTCGCGATGTCACTACATCACTCCGTCGCCATGCCGCGTAGCGAATACAAATCGCTCAACCCTTCACTGTCTCGCTCGGACGAAGGACGGATGCCGCTCCGAAGACGATTGCCTGTCTTCTCGCGGTATTGCTGCAGGTGAGCTTCGACAAACTCCTTGCTCCCAATCACAGCACCCTTCGTGAGCCAGCGAAATTGTTCCCACAAACGCTCTGGCAATGGCAGTGCACCACCAGACTCCGCAACCGCTTGCGCAGTCTCTGCGGAAAGACGCGCTGCTTTGCTGTCGCCGCGTTTCATCGCTGCGCCTTTGCTAAACAACGCGACGCGGTAAGCCGCCAGCATCTCCGCATCAGAGCGGTTCTCGCCGACAATGCCCAGCGCTCGGCGCAGCCCCTGCACAATCGCTCCGCCTGTGCTCACAGCCTCGGCGTAGCCGCACCAGCGGTAGTCTTTCGGGTCTTGCGTCAGACCAGCGCGGACAGGGTTCAGGTCAATATACGACGCGACCGCGAGCGAAGCAAAATGGTGGTTGCCCTCGACGATGACACTCGTGAAACGCTCCGACCAGAGTGTTCCTTGGCGAGCGTGGTTTTTGTTATACCAGATGGAGAAGCGCTGCTTGAAGAGCTTCATGAACGCCGACAAGTTGCCCATGCGGCGCAGCAACTTTTGGCGTTCCGCATCGGCGACATCGCCGCCCGCTTT
>JAITPT010000321.1 GCA_031289285.1 Puniceicoccales bacterium | reverse complement strand
GTCTCAAATACGCGATAAATCATGCACTTACGACACGGACAACATTTTTGCCCATTTCTTGTGTGCGAATTAAAAGGCAGCCATTTTATTGCTTGACTTCGCGGCGGTTCGTGCAGCTTTCCCGTGCAGTGCCCACCACGTGACCACCACAAGATTGCACCAACACACACACCAACATCTGGAAACCCGATAATCTCGCCCCATGCGGGGCGAATTAAAAGGCAGCCATTTTATTACTTGACTTCGCGGCGGTTCGTGCAGCTTTCCCGTGCAGTGCCCACCACGTGACCACCACAAGATTGCACTAACACACACCACCAACATCTGAAAACCCGATAATCTCGCCCCGTGCGGTGCGAATTAAAAGGCAGCCATTTTATTACTTGACCTCGCGACGGTTCGTGCAGCTTTCCCGTGCAGTGCCCACCACGTGACCACCACAAGATTGCACCAACACACACCACCAGCATCTGGCAACCCGATAATCTCGCCACTGCGGGGCTTTGTTGCGTCCAAGTTCCCACTCAAAATCGCGAGGAACCCTCCCGTTACCATTCGTTACCATCCGCGCTCATTTGTGTCCATTCGTATTTAACCTAAAAACGGCAGTTAATGCGGGCGGTTTTGCACAATCTTTTGGACGTCTGCGGCTTGCGCTTTCCGCTCCACACACCGCAAGGTGCGCGTTGGGAAAGCGCAAACCGCAGCCGCCTCAAAATCTTGCGCAAACCCACCCCGCTGAACTGCCGTTCTTAGGTTTATTCGTGGTTTCAATCTCGTTCCCCGTATCCCGCTATTCTTTTATTCACTGTTCCCTTATTCCTGCGTCGAGGGCGGCCCAGACGGGGAAAGGGATTTTTTCGGGACGGATTTCACGGGTGAGACCCCATTCGGGGAAACGTGCGAACCAAGCAGTCAGCGCAGGCGTTTGCGCCAAGGTGCGCAAGACAGAACCAAGTTGCTTGCGACGATGCAAAAATAAGGCGCGCAAAATCCGGCGCGTCTCCGGTAAGAGACGGCGCGGGTCGGCGCGACGACGCAAATGCAACAAAACCGAGTCCACACGCGGCGGCGGAAAAAAACACTGCGGCGGGACGTTGTGCCCGGGCACAACCTCAAAGGCCGCATCCAACGCAACAGAAATCGCGCCGACATGTTTGCCCGATGTCGCACAAAAACGCTCCGCCGCCTCGCGCTGCAACATCACCACCATCTCAGCAGGCAAAATCGGCGCACGTAACACCGCATCGAGCCAAGGCGTCGAAATGGCGTAGGGGAGATTGGCGACAACTTTGAACTGGAAAACAGAAGGGGCGGCGGGAGTGGCGGGAGGGGTGGCGGGAGGAGTGCCTGCGGCGGAGGGAACGGTTGCGGCGAAGAGGGTAGCCGCGCTGCGAAAGGCGGCGATTTCTGGCAAACCCGCCAGCGGGAAATCTATGGCGTCGCCTTGGGTGAGAAAAAACTTTTGCGGAAAAAGCGGCGTGAGCCACTCGCGCAAATGCCGCGCCAGCGTGGCGTCGCGCTCCACTGTATAAACCGTCGCGCCCGCTGTTAATAAAGCCGCCGTCAACGTGCCCAGCCCCGGGCCGATTTCGACCACAACATCCCCCGCGTCAACCGACGCGAGTTGCAGCGATTTGGCGACGATGTTGCCATCAACAAGAAAGTTTTGACCGAGCGGTCTTCGCGGCGAATGCCCCAGCGCATCGAGCAAGGAGCGCGTCTGCCGGAGAGAAAACCGCCCGCCCGCTGGTGGTGTCGCGGGCGGCGGGAGGTGTCGCTGTTGCGGTGTGTCCATCATTTTTTTGCGTGGTGGACAAGGTGAGTTCGCAGGCCGTAAGCGAGAATGACGGCGAAGCACACAAGACAAAGCACAAATGAGACGCGGGTGCTATCAAGGATGCCTAAATGGAAATCCTTTTGGTCCATAATCAAGCCTTGCAAAGGCGGGAAAAAGAAGCCGCCGCCAATCGCAAAAATCAAACCCGCCGACCCCAGTTTGGCGTCCTCGTTATCCAAGCCCCGCAATGCAATTCCGTAAATCGTGGGGAACATAAGCGACATACAGGCGGAAACAGCTGCGATGCAAAGCAATCCAAACGGCAAGAAATACACGCCGGAAGTCCCCGCTACCGCGAGTCCTGTGTCAAAAAGCGTTATATCTATCCCCACCGTTTTCGGTAAAAACATTGCGCCGCAAATAAGGACGCCGCCACCAGTTGCCAAGGCGGCGAGCAAACCGCCCGGGCTGACAAACTTCAACAAATAGGTGCATACAAAACGGCTTGAAACAAAGGTTATCATTGCGGCGATATTCCATGATTGCGCCGCCGTCTTCGACATCCCGTAGGTGTTCTCCGCATATTGGATAATAAATGTCCAACACATGATTTGGACGCCAACATAAAACGCCTGCGCAACGACTCCCTGAATATACGCGCCGTTTTGGGAAAGACGCTTAAATGTCTCGCCAATACGCAGGCTGACACTTTTGTCTTTTTCCGAGCCGGGCAACTTCATAAACAAAAAGAGAACGAAGGCCGCCGCTACCACAAAACCGAGAACCATGTAGGGGCCGACAATAACATCAAGGTCTGCCTGCTGGATTTGCGCGAGCGCCGCAGGGTCTGTTTTGCCAAGCGCAATGCGCTCCGCCTCCGTGGCGCGGTTAAGTTTTGCGAGAATTAACTCACGGGCGATAAACATTCCCGTAAGCGACCCCATCGGGTTGAACGCTTGCGCAAAATTGAGGCGTTGCGTGGCAGTCTCCGGCGGGCCAAGCGAGAGGATGTAAGGGTTCGCCGTCGTTTCAAGGAACGACAAACCACAGGTCATCACAAAATAAGCGAAGAGGAAAACGCCGAATTGCATAGCGTATCCGGCAGGAATAAACAATAGGCAGCCAGTAGCATACAGGCCAAGCCCGACGAGGATGCTTGTTTTGTAGTTGAAGCGGCGCAAAAAGAGCGCAGCAGGAAACGCCATAAAGCAATAACCGCCATAGAAAGCGGCCTGCACAAGCGAACTCTCAAAGTTGTTTATGAGCAGTATGTTCTTGAACGCCGCCACCATTGGGTTGGTGATGTCGTTCGCGAAGCCCCATAACGAGAAGAGCGCAGTGACAAGGATAAACGGCAAGAGCAAGGCAGCCGGAATTATCTTCGCGGACACTTGCGCCGGAGTTGTAGGTTTAGTTTCGGTTTTTGGTTCGGATGTGTTGTTGGTTGACATACGTTAAAGGGAAGAAGTTAGTGAATGAGAAAAAAAGGAGAGAAACCACGGATGAACACGAATGGACACAGATAAGAAAAAAGTGAGCAAGAAAAAGAAAGGAAGTTGGAGGAAGGTTGGATGGTTGGACGGTTGAGGAGTTGGATGGTTGGAAAGATTTTTTTAGCCACAAAAGAACACAAAAGAGCACAAAAGAAAAAGAAAGGATGGCGTTGGGAGTTTTTGTTTGGTTTGGTGTTGGTTTGTTTTTTAGTTTTGGATTTTGGTTCTTTTAGTTTTTGGTTTTTAGTTTTTAGTTTTTGGTTTTGGTTTTTAGTTTTAGTTTAGAAAATTCTTTTGGGTGAGTCTGTTGGTTGAAAGATGACGTTTTTTAAAGATGTTTGTTTTTTGTTTCTTTGTGCCCTTTGTGAAACCTTTGTGTCCCTTGTGGTAAAAGTTTATGCCCCCTTTGTTTTTATCCGCTTAATTCGCTTTTGTTTTTTGTTTTTTTCTTTTTTCTTTTTTCTTTTTTCATTGTGAGATTACGCCGCTTTCGTCCCAGAGGACACGCCAGTCGTTATGATTTCCCCAGAGAAAGACTTGACCTTTTATGAAACGGCAACGGCGATCAATTTTGGCGATTTTTGCCATTTCGTCTTCGGTAAGCGGGTCGCTGGAAACAGCTTGCAAGTTTGCCAAAATGTTGCGGCGTTTGCTCGAAAAAGGTATTGGTGCTTGCCCGCGTTGCACTGCCCATTTTAGACAAATGGCAGCCGGATGCGTTTTGTGTGCGATGGCAATGCGCGTGATAACTGGGTCGGTGAGCGGGTCGGTGTCCTCCGGTGTGCGGTCGCGGTCGGGACGTCCGGGCGAACCAAGCGGACAATACCCGACGGGGACGATGCCGTTGGCGCGGACAAACTCAAAAAGTTCCGGTTGTTGGAAGTGCGGGTGCAATTCCATTTCGTTCACAGCAGGTTTAATTTCCGCGTCGCGCAAAATCAATTTTAGCTTGGGCACGGTGACATTTGAGACGCCGATGTGGCGGACTTTTCCGGCGCGTTGCAGTTTCTCTAATTGACGCCATGTGCGCATGAAGTTTTCGTGAATATACGGTTTGGCGGCAGCACTGCGCGAGGAGACATCGCAACCGGGCGGATGGAAGTTTGGAAAGGGCCAGTGGACAAGATAGAGGTCGAGATAATCGAGACCGAGATCGCGTAGCGATTTCTCTGCACTTGGGATGACATCCGCCTCGGCGTGTTTATCATTCCAGAGCTTGGAAGTTATCCAGAGGTCTTCGCGGCGGACACCAGAGCCGGGCGCGGTGATAGTTTTGAAGATGGGGCCGATTTCATGTTCGTTGCCATAGACAGCGGCGCAATCGAAATGGCGGTAGCCCACTTCGGCAGCGGCGAGCACGGCAGCTGCTACTTCTTGGGCAGAAACATGGTCGGAGCCAAAGGTGCCCATGCCTATCGCGGGCATTTTTGCGCCAGAAGCGAGAGTGCGTTGCGGCACAAGTGCCGGATCTATGGCGGCGGCGGAAGCGGTGGTCGAAGAGTTGGTAGATGACATAAAAGAAGGAAAGGAAGCGGAAGTGGAAGAGACAGCGGAAGTGGGAACGGGCGAGACAAAGTTTTCGTGTGGAGGTGCAGAGGCTTTTTCTTCAAGACCTTCCCAGTCGCGGGCGTCGGACGACGGCGGCGGTGGGCGGGGAGAATTAGCGGTGTCGGGCGGCGGTGTCCCTTTGTTTTGTAGAGCGGAGAAAGATAACACTTTGGGACGTTGTAGAAAAAAGTAAAGAACCGCGCCGAGGATGTTTGTGGTAACCAGTATGATGACCCAAATCAGTCGGTCATCGCGGCGCGGATGGACATTGCTAACGCAACTAACAAGCATGCAAATCCAGAAGATTATACATGCCACAGGGAACACAACCGTCCAAGAAAGCGCCTCAGCCGACAAGAGTTCATCAATATTTATTGAAGGAAGTTTGTCGGTGAAGTTGAGGCGTATTTCTTGGTTTTGAAGGATATTCATTTCCGGTTGTGCTGCCTGTGTTGTTTTTAGTGTAGTTCGTTGTATTTTTTCAGAACGTTCCCCTGCCCTTGTGCGAGAATGTTGTCATTTTCGTCGAGCAAGACAAGCGTCGGGATGCCGTTGTATTTGACTTTTTCGCGCAGTGCTTTGGCACCCGCCGATTTCAGCGGGAGACCGAGCCACGGCATCGTGTATTTGCGAATGTAGTCGTCTGTGGCAACTTGTGTTCTGTCGTGCGAGACAAACAGCAACTCGTAGTCGTTGTTCTTTTTGTTTTTGTTGTAGAAATCCACGAGTAGCGGTGTGAATTGTCTGCATGGTGGGCACCACGACGCGGAGAAATACACGAAGAGGTATTTCTTTTGCGCGGCGGCTTTGATTTCTGCGGGTGCGGCGACAACGGTTTTGTCTTTGAGTTTTACGGCAGATGTCCCGACGGCTTTTAGAACCTCCTTATGATAAGGCGGCTTTGTTTTCGTGGCGGATTTCTCCGGCGCGGCTTGGATAAATGCTGCGGGCAAAAGTGCGAGCAGTGCGAGTGTGAGTAGTTTTTTCATAGTGTAGGTCTTCTTCTGTTGTTCTGGTTGAGTGTTAAGGTTGGTTGAGTATGGTTGAGTTTGATTATTAGGTTGTTTGGTTAGTTGGTTATGGTTGTTTGTTTAACGGGCGGTGGGTGGGTAAAAAGTGTTTTATGGTGCGTCGGGTGGTTGCCTACTTGATTTTAGTTGGGGTCTCGGCGGATTTTTGGGCGTCGGGCGGGCGGTGTTACTTGACGGGGGTGACACCTTTTTTGAGAAGGATGTTCCCGTATTTGGCGGTCTCGCCGGTCATCAAGACGGCGAAGGCTTTTTGGGCGCGGTCATAAAACGGGAAACGTTCCATGCGCACAATGGCGGGCGCGGCGGGCGCGTGTTTTTTTATGGGGACGAGGTAGTCGGCTTCGACGGCGGGGTCGAGGGCGTCGCCGGGCGAGGCGGCCATCATCACAAGCGGGTCTTTGACGTAGGTGTCTATTGCGAAGAGCGGCAAGATGGCGTCCAGCAGGGCGGCGATGCGCAGGCCGTCGGCGCGTAGGACACGCGAGTTAAAGGTCTCGCCGGGGAAATGCGCGTCGGCGAGGACGATTTCGTCGCCGTGCCCCATGCGTGAGAGCACGTGAAGGAGGTCGGGACTGATGAGCGGGGAGATTCCGGTAAGCATAAAACGGCGGTGTTTTTCGGGTTGAAAAAGGCAGGAAAGAGAAACGCAGGAGCGTGTCGGGAAAGGTGGCTGTGAAACGGAAGGCGGGGCGTTTGGCAAACTTTTTTTCTCGCGCCATGCGGGAGCATTCCCACCCTGACCGCCCCCATGACACTCGCACACACTACACCCACCACGCCACTCTACGCTGGTGTTGACGGCGGCGGCACAAAGACCCGCGCCCTCGTCATCGCCCCCAGCGGCAATTGCCTCGCCGTCGCAGTCGGCAATTCGAGCAACATCAACACCGCTGGCCCGCAAGTCGCCGCCGCTAACCTTGAGGCGACGTTGCACGACGCCGCCGCGCAGCTGGGCGTCGCGCCCAATTTTGCCGCCACGTTTTTTGGCATGGCGGGCGTCAACGACAGCTCTGCCGCTCAGGCCGTCACGCAGCTTGTCGCGGGTTTTGCGACCGTGAAAATCTCTGGTTTCAAAGTTGAGAACGACACGCGCGCTCTTCACGCCGCCACGTTTGGCCTCGGCTCGGGCGTGGTGCTCATCGTGGGCACTGGCTCGAAGTGTTACGGGCGCACCGCCGACGGGCGCGAGTGGGAAGCAGGCGGCGTGGACTACTTGGTGTCTGACGAGGGCAGTGCCTTCGACCTCGCCATACGCGGCGTCAAGGCGGCTTTGCGTGCGCTCGACGGGCGCGGGCAGGAGACCGCTTTGCGCGAGTTGATTTTTGGCGCGTTGAAGCTCACCGAATACGGCCAAATCTCGCAGCGGCTCCATCAGGACAGTCTTGAAAATCCCGGTCAAGCGATGACCAAAACCGAAATCGCTTCTCTCGCCAAATACGTCACGCAAGCCTGCGCAGACGGCGACGCCGTGGCGCGGAAGGTCGTCGAGGATGCGCTCGACTCCGTGATTGAGACGGTCGTGGCGGTGGCGAAAAAGTTGGAGTTTGCGTCGGCTGGTTTGCGAGTGGGCATCACGGGCGGCGTGATTTTGAACGAGCCGGGTGCAACGATTTTTCAGGAACGTCTGCAGCTTGCGCTTCCGGGCGCGACGACGCTTGTGCCGGAAATCCCGCCCGTGGCGGGTGCTGCCCTGCGCGCCCTTGCGCTCGGCGGAGTGCCAGTGACACCGGAGGTTATCCGGCGTTTGAAAAACTCACTGCCGGAAGGTTTGTGAGCAGCGGGGAGTGAGCGCAGCGACGGGCGGCGACGCTCGTCACAGGCTGGCGACAAGTGCGTCGAGCGCGGCGGCGGGGTCGGCGACGGGCGCGTAGCCGAGGTCGCGGCGAGCGGCGGAGATGTCGAACCAGTGGTCTTCCGCTAATTCGGTGGCGACAAAGCGGGTCATGGGCGGTTCGCCGCGCAGAGGGAGCACACGCCAGAGGCACTCCGCCAACGCGCCCGCACGGCGAGCCGTCGTGAGGCGGATGCGGCGCGTCACCGGCGCAATTCCGAGCCGCGCCAACAGCGCGTTGACCCATTCCCACAAAACGACAGGGGCACCGTCGGAGATGAAGTAGGCGCGTCCGGCAGGCGACTTTGGCGCGGAGGTTTCCGAGCTATCGCGCACCGTTGCGCTGGCGGTGCTGCCGTCGGTGAGTTCGCGGCGCAGGGCGTCGAGCGCGAGCAGGTGCGCGTGGACGGCGTTATCAATGTGCGTCAAATCCACGCGGTTTTGGCCGTCGCCGACGATGCGCAGCCGTCCCGTGCGGGCTTGGCGGACGACCCTCGGGACGAGGTGTGGGTCGCCCGCGCCCCAAATCAAATGCGGGCGCAAGGCGGTTGTCCGCAGCGTGGCGCAATTGGCGGCGAGGACGCGCCGCTCGGCCTCGGCCTTGCTCGGCGGATAGGCGCACGGGCAACTCGTGGCGAGCGGTAGCGTTTCGCTCGCGCCCGCCAGTGGGCCACCCGTATAGACGACGCTCGGCGTGCTCGTGTGGACGAGGAGCGGCACGGCGGCGGCGCGGCAGGCGTCGAGCACGTTTTGTGTGCCGCTGGTGTTCACGCGGAAAAACTCGTCGGCCCGCCCCCAGACGCCGGTTTTGGCGGCGGTGTGAAACACGGCGTCGCAGCCCTCGCAGGCAGCGCGAATAAGGGCGATGTCGGCGGCGGCGGCGTTGGCGACGGCGATGGCGGCGATGTCGCCCCTGAAACAGACCGCGCCCGCCTGCTCGAGCGCGGGTTGCGCGGAACGCGTGAACACACGCACGGTGTCGCCTCTGGCGAGCAAGCGGAGCACCAGTGCTTTGCCCAGAAAACCACCTCCGCCCGTGACAAGGATTTTCATGCGCGTCTCTGCGTTTGCGTCTGCGGCGTTGGCGACGGCGTTGGCTGCGGCTGCGGCGACATCAGCGACGGCGGGTGGTCGTCGTGTTGGTCGTCGGTTTTTGTTTTGAGGAGGTGGAAGAGGAAGAACTTTTTGGCTGGTTGGTCGGCGGGGTCGCGACTGCTGAACTTCCCGACATGACGAGGTTGCGCGCCGAGGTCACCATCGCGGAGCCGTTAGAACCGCTCGCTCCCCACGACACGATGGTTTTGCTGGCGAGGTTGACGAGGATGTAGGCGAAGCCGGAGAAGTTCGGGTCTTTCGTCGAGTTCCCCGTCGCCGCCGAAACGTAATCGGCTGGGAGGTCGGTCATGAGGAAGGTGATTTTTTCTCGCCCTGACGGGAGCCATTGCGACGAGTTGCTGGTGTTCTTTTTGAACCAAAAAAGGTGAAGCTCTACGGGCAGGTCAACGCGGACTTCCTTGGGCAGCGAGAGGTTTGGGAAATACACGACCGAGTTGCCCCGTGCGACGGCACGTGGGGCGTTGAGCAGCGGCGCGTCGGGCAGATACTCGGCGTTTTTTGTGCTGTCGCCGCGATGGGAAAACTTGCTCGCGGAGTGGCGGGCCGTCACCTGTATTTCCTCCGGCGTGTCGTTGGATTTTAACTGCGCGTTCACGGCAGGGAGCCGGAGGATGTTCTGACGCTCGGCGGTCGCGATGGCGCTCACGAGTGCCTGTGTCGGCTTATCCGCCAAATCGTAGCGCAGGCTGTATTCTTCGTTGGTCGCGGTGCTGGCGATTTTGAGGACGCCGGAATGGAAGCTCACGAGGCGCACCTCCAAGGGCAGACCGTCGGGGGTGTTCATCACAAAAACGTCGGCGTTTTTTTCGACGGGTTTTGGGGCGGTTCTCGCGGCACCGGCGAATTGTCCGAAAGCTGGCGTGGGCGCGAGCGCAACGGCGAACGCGCAGGGGAGAATAGCGAGAGCCAAGCGGACGCCGGAGCAAAGGCGGGCGGAGAGGCGACGGGTTGAGAGGGAGGCGGAGAGAAGGCGAAGGTGGTTTTTCATGCGAGCCGTAGGAAAGTAAAATGCCGCCCCCCCCGCAAGCCTGAGAAAAGCACCAGCAGGTCACATAGGACATATAAGACATATAAGACATATAGGTCATATAGGACCTATACGACCTATACGTCCTATAAGACCTATCCCCTTCGGTGCTAAAAAACCGTTTTCTGCCGATAAGCAGCACCGAATAAAGTGCCACGCCCAATGAAGCACCGAATAAAGTGCCAGACACTTTTTAACTTGCAGGTTGAATTGGCTGGTGATTTTCCGTTGCAAACTCCCCTCACGATTTCGCGTTTTGCACTTCGCGAAATCGCCACACCACACACACAGGCACCGGGGGGGGGGGGGCGGCGGCCGGGCGCGCGGGGGAGGGGCGTGTGGGGGGGAGGGGGGGGCG
>JAITPT010000304.1 GCA_031289285.1 Puniceicoccales bacterium | reverse complement strand
GCAAAATCTTTAGTCTGGTTAATTATTCAGAGAGAGGCGGGGGTAGGGGGAGGCGGGGGAAGGGGAGAAGTAAGTATCCGCCTCTCAACTATGCGATAAATCATGCACTTACAACACGGGCAACATTTTGCCAATTTATTGTTTGCGAATTAAAAGGCAGCCATTTTATTACTTGACGTCGCTGCGGTTCGTGCAACTTTCCCGGTCAGTGCCCACCACGTGCCTTCTACGAAATTGCAACGGAATACACACCACCAGCATCTGGTAACCCGATAATCTCGCCCCCTGCGGGGCTTTGTTGCGGGTGGGCAGCTGACCGGAGGTTTCGCTGCGCTACACCTCCGGTTATGCACATCTCGCCATAATGCGGGGCTGACTACACTTGAGTTCCCACTCAAAGTAGCGAGGAACCGTTTTTTTACAGTTGTCCCACAGCGTCGGAAACGAATTCAGAACTGGTTCCAAATCAACACAGCAAGTTTGTTTTTTGGGGAAAAGTGCTTTCCTGTTTTGCGAGCGGCGTCGGTTCACAACCCCAAGGGGGTTGCCCAACAAAGCCCAGGGTTGGCGCGAGGAACGAGCGCCTACCCTGGGTTAGATGGGCACCCCACCCACAACCCCAACGGGGTTGCCCAACGGCCTTTCAACAGGCCAATCTCCGCGCCGTTGGGAAACCCCGTTGGGGTTTAGATGCAGACACCAAACTCCATTCCAAATACTCCCAATGCTATGGGACAACTGTGGCCGTTTTTAGGATTATATGTGCAGCAAATCCAAAAGTTTCGGGTCGGGACCAAGGCGTCTGCCGCTGTCAAGTTTGTCCAGCGCGGCGACATCATCCGCATCAAGCGAGAAATCTGTCACCGCAAAGTTTTCGCGGATACGCGAGGGTGTCACCGATTTGGGGATGACGATCAGCCCCTGCTGAATGTGCCAGCGGATAGCAATCTGCGCGGGAGTGCGCCCGTGCTTCTGCGCGATGGCGGCGACGGTCGCGTCCTCGAACAACCCGCGCCCTTGCGCAAGCGGACTCCACGACTCGATGGCGATGCCGCGCTGCGCGTGAAACTCGCGCACCGCCCGTTGCGCGAAATACGGGTGCAGCTCGATTTGGTTGACCGCAGGCGTCACGCCGCTCTCGCCGATGATGCGCTCAAGGTGGTCGGGATTGAAGTTGGAGACGCCGATGGACTTCGCACGTCCCTCGTCGCGCAGGCGGACAAGGGCTTTCCACGTGTCGCTGTATTTGTCGAACATCGGCAACGGCCAATGAATGAGATAGAGGTCCACGTATTCGAGACCGAGGAGGCCGAGGCTCTTGTCGAAAGCGCGGAGCGTTTCGTCGAAACCCTGCTCGCTATTCCAGAGCTTGGTGGTGATGTAAAGCTGTTCGCGCGGAACAGCGGTGTTTTTGAGCGCGGCACCAAGCTCGCCCTCGTTGAAGTAGGCCGCCGCCGTGTCTATAGCGCGGTAGCCCGCGTCAAGCGCGGCTTCGACTGCGCCCGCTACTTTGTCGCCCGGCATTTGCCACATGCCGAGACCAAGCTGCGGGATACGCCGCCCGTCGTTGAGTGTGATGAAAGGAATCTCTGGTATTGCCATGCCGTCAAAACTTGCGCCTTCCTCTCCGAAACGAAAGCAAAAAAACAAAGGTTCTTCGCTATTTTTGACTGAGAACAATGCCGAAGATAGCCCCGACGTGAGCGAGCAGCGGCGTATTAGGTCATGCCTTACAGGTAGCGCCCCGTTCCAAATCTTGGGTGCCTCCAATTTCGTCGGGTGCCTTTTCTGATGGCATGTCAAACGAAGTTTTTAGTCTGGTTAATTATTCAGGCATGAGCGAGCGGGACGTATTAGGTCATGGCTTACAGATAGTGTCCTGTTCCAAATCTTGGGTGTCTCCAATTTCGTCGGGTGCCTTTTTTGATAGCATGTCAAACGGAGTTTTTAGTCTGGTTAATTATTCAGGCATGAGCAAGCGGGGCGTATTAGGTCATGGCTTACAGATAGTGTCCTGTTCCAAATCTTGGGTGCCTCCAATTTCGTCGGGTGCCTTTTTTGATAGCATGTCAAACGAAGTTTTTAGCCTGGTTAATTATTCAGGCGAGGCAAAACGAGGAATGCGGATTTTTCTCATAACTACCGGAAAAATCATGCACTTCCGCCACAATGGATATTTGACCCGTTTGGCACACCCCAAAAAAAGCAGACATTCCTCTCAGTCATTTTTCGCAGCCGGAAAAACCACTTTGCGGCAGCCGAGATATAGCGAGGGACACAAGGGAACCCTTTCCCGCCGGAAATGTCATCCCGCCGTCACATTCCGTAATTCGTTTTCCACAACACACCACCGATATAACACATGAAAAAAATAACCGCGCCCTTCGCGCTTCCCGCCGTCTCTGCTGGCATCTTCACCGCGCTCGCTTTGATTTGCGCAAACGGCACTCCCGCCGCCGCCGCAGATAAGCCTGCCGCCAAGCCCGCTGTCGCGCCCGCCAAAACTCTGGAGCGCTCGGCGGCGTTTTTCGCTAAGGTCGCTGGGCGTGCGCCCACCGCAGCCGAGCTTGCCTCGCCAGAAAACCTTTTTAACGCCCTCGAGAAAAGCGACGAGCTTCTCGCCGACTGGCTCCGCCAAGACCTCAACGACCCGATGGGACGCACCGTCTTCGCCGACGACAAGGTGTTTGAAAATCTCCGCCGCGCCGCCGCCAAAGCCGCCGCCGACCTCGAAAAACTCAGCGGCGAAAAAGCACCCGCGCCGCCCGCAACGCCGCTCTCGCCGCCGCCGTCCGCGCTTTCCGACGCCTTCGTCTCCACCGCCATCGGCGACTACCGCAGCCTCTGCCTACGCCGCCGCGCCGCCCGTCTCGCCACTGCCGCCAAGCAAACGCCGCGTCTCGTCTATGCCCGCCACTTCGTCATGGGCGCTTCGCACTACGCCTACACCGAGGCACTCTCCGACGCCCAGGCCGAGCGCAGCTTTGTCCCCGGCGCAAAACTCTGCTTCGCCGAGTTCGCGCCCGACGGCCTCTGGCGCGAGACCGTTCTCCTCGATTCCAAAGAGGGCGTCATCCGCGACGTGGACGCCGACTTCGACGCCAAACGCATCCTCTTCTCGTGGAAAAAATCTGACCGCGCCGACGACTACCATCTCTACGAAATCCCCATCGGCACCGACGGTCGCCCACAACCCGAAAAAATCCGCCAGCTTACCACTGGTCTCGGTGTCGCCGACTACGAGGGCTGCTACCTCGCCGACGGCTCCATCCTCTTCAACTCCTCGCGTTGCCAGCAGATCGTGGACTGCTGGTGGACGGAAGTTTCCAACCTCTATCGCTGCGACGCCGACGGCGCCAACATCTACCGCCTCACCTTCGACCAAGTTCACGATAACTACCCGACGCTCACTTGGGACAACCGCATCCTCTACACGCGCTGGGAATACAACGACCGTTCGCAGATGTATCCGCAGCCGCTTTTTCAGATGAACACCGACGGCACCAGCCAGACCGCCGTCTATGGCGAAAACTCGTGGTTCCCGACCACCATCATCCACGCCCGCGCCATCCCCGACACGCAAGACATGTTCGCCATCGCGACCGGCCACCACTCGCGCCAGCCCGGCGAACTCATCCTCATCCAACCCGGCAAAGGTCGCCAAGAAACCGAGGGCATCACCCGCGTCGCGCCCGTGCGCCCACACGTTAAAAAAGACCCCGTCATCATAGACGCCTACGGGCAAGGCGGTCCGCTTTTCGCTTACCCTTGGCCGCTCGACTCGCGCCAACTCCTCGTCACCCACAATCCCGCCGGCTGGCGCCAACGCGACCTCCGCAAGAGCTTCGGACTCTACTGGGCAGACATTGACGGCAACCGCGAACTTCTCGTCCCGCGCCTCGACATCGCCGTCGGGCGCGTCGTCCCGCTCGTCCCGCGCAAACGTCCCGCCGCCCGCGCCTCCACTGTGGACTACGCCCGCGACGACGGCACCTTCCACATTCTCGACGTCTATGAGGGCGAGGCCATGAAAGGCGTCCCACGTGGCACGGTGAAAACCCTGCGCGTCGTCGAGCTTGATTTCCGCGCCGCTGGCATTCACTCCAACGGCAACAACGGCCCCGGCGGCGGCGCAATGGTCTCCACGCCCATCGCAATCGGCAACGGCTCGTGGGACGTCAAGGCCGTCCTCGGCGATGCCAAAGTGTGGCCCGACGGCTCGGTGTTTTTCAAAGCACCCTCGCGCCGCACACTCTACTTCATACTCCTCGACGAAAAAGGGCGCATGGTGCAAACGATGCGTAGCTGGACGATTTTGCAGCCCGGCGAGAACGCCTCTTGCGTCGGTTGTCACGAACAAAAGAACGCCGCGCCGCCCGTCATCATCCGCCCCAAACAGGCGCTCGTCGCAGGTGCGCAAAAGCTCGTTCCGCTGGCAGGCACACCCACGCTCGCCGTCGCGCCCGCAAAAGACCGCCGCGGCATGAGCTTCCCCAAAGACATTCAACCAATCCTCAACAAACACTGCATCAGTTGCCACGTCGGCGAAAAACCCGCCGCGCCCGCGCCCGCCGCACTCGCCGCCAAATCCGGTGCCCCCGCAGCAAAGCCCAGTGCCAAGCCCGCCGGAAAACCCGTCGCCGCGCCACCCGATTTCCGTGACACGCCCGTCCGCGACGGCGGTGCTGGACGCGCATGGACGCGCTCGTATCTCTCGCTCACTCACGCACGAGGCGGCAACGGGCTTGACAGGCATCCTGTAGTCAACTGGGTCTCTGCCGCCTCTGCGCCGCCGATACAAAAACCTTGGTCAGCCGGTTCCAACACCAGCGCGCTTTTCAAAAAACTCGACGCCGGACACTGCAAAACCATTTCGCCCCGCGAGGTGGCCTTGCTGGCCGCTTGGGTTGACTTGGGTGTGCCGTTTTGCGGCGACTACACCGAGGCAAACATTTGGAGTCCCAAGGACAAAGCGAAGCACGACTTTTACCAAGCCAAGCGTGACGCCCTCACCGTCGCCGATCTCGCCGTCCTCGCCAAGTTGCGCAAAAAAAGCACCGCGAATGATTGAACCTAAAAACGGCGGTTGGAGGGGAAGTATTGCGAGAACATGTTGCGGAAGATGCGCTTAGGGGATTTGTGAGGGCGCACCCGTCGGTGCGTCAAACAAAGCCACTAAGTGCAGATGCCGTAACAGATTCCGCAAGACGACCCGATTCAACTGCCGTTTTTAGGTTTAACCTAAAAACGACGGTTGGAGGGGATAGGTTTGCGGGAACAACGCTTGGAGCAGTTTGTCCTGTGAGGGCTTATGTTGTTTCCACGTTTTTTTGGAGCGGTGGCTTTGATGGCTGCTACGGTTGTTGGCGGGGCGTCGGTTGACGCGAATGCTGCTGCGAATGCTGGCACGAATGCGCCGGTTGCGGCTGCGGCGGTGCTTCCGGCGCATTTCCAACTTTTGCCGGTGCCGCAGAAGGTCGAATTGCTCGGCGGTGCCGCACTGGATGTTAGCGGGAGCGACGCATTTGGGTTGGTCATTGCCGTAGATGCGGCAAAAGTGCCGCCGTTGCCAACGGTGCTCGACGGCTTGCGGCGCACTACCGCCACAGTGCATCCCCCTTCTCTCAAGAAAGTCTCCTTCAACGCAAGACCCTCCATCGCCCTACATCTCGCCACAGAGGGCGTCCCAGCGTCGCCGGAAGGTTACGTTCTGGAGATTACGAGCACTGACGTTGTGATTACGGCTCGTGCGCAAGCAGGCTTGTTTTACGGCTTGCAAACGCTGGCGCAACTCATCGAAGACGCCCGCGAGACGGCGCAAGACGGCCCGATAAACGCAAAAACCAAAGTGCCCTTCCCTGCCCAAATCCCCGCCGTAAAAATCACCGATTTCCCTGCTGTCGGCTACCGCGCTATTCACATTGATTTGAAACACCACTTGGACACGACGGCTTATTACTACAAACTCATTGACAATCTGGCTCGCTACAAAATCAACGGCATTATTTGGGAAATTGAGGACAAGCTGCGTTACGAGCGTCGCCCCGAAGTTGCTGCGCCGCAAGCACTTAGCAAGCAGGAACTTCGTGCTATTAGCCGTTATGCGAAGGAGCGGAACATCGAGATTAGCCCGCTGGTGCAAGGCATTGGACACGCCGCTTTTATTCTCAAACACCACAAAGATTTGCGCGAAAATCCGAAGAGCGATTGGACGTTTTGCCCAACAAATCCGAAAACTTACGAAATGCAATTTGACCTCTACCGCGACGCGCTTGAGGCGTTTCCCGATGGCAAGTTTCTGCACGTTGGCGGCGACGAGGTTGGCGGGCTGGGAAGTTGTCCGCGTTGCCGGCAGACAAAAAAGAGCGCCTTTGAATTGCAGATGTTCTGGCTAAAAAAAGTTTGCGACTTCGCAGAGACGGTTGGGCGTGCGCCGATTTTCTGGGACGACATGCCGCTAAAACACGCCGGCGCGTATGACTTCATTTACCACATGAAACAGTCGGAGGTCGAAAAAAAATGGAACACTAAAAAACTTGACAGGAGCATCGAATTATTCCCGAAAAACTGCGTCTATATGCGTTGGAATTACGACGCCTCGGCGACAAATATTGGACACAAAAAAGTGCTCAACTGGTATAAGGAAAAAGGTCTCCGCGTAATGGCAGCGACCTCTGCCAGCACGAACGCCGACATCTATTTGCCACGCGAAAACTCACGCGCAAAATACATCCGCGACTTCACGCAGCTCGTCGCCGAAAACAATCTCGTAGGCATTCTCACGACGAACTGGGAGGACAGCTCGGCGCACACGCCGACGGTCGAGCGTGGGTTTGCGGCGCAAGGCGAGTATGGCTGGAACCCGACAGCGCGGAGCATCGAGCAATTCAAAACGGCACACGCTCGGCGCGAATGGTCGCTCAGCCGCCCCGAAGTGAACTTCATAGACAATCTGGAGCAGGCGGCAGATTTTGTGGAAACCGCGTTCGTGAAACGCCGCTCGACTGGCTGGACTCCCCCGAGTTGGAGGCCGCTAATCGCGTTGCCCGACCCGAAAAAGCCGGGCGAGTGGAACAAGGTTTTCCAGAGCAAACTCAAGCGTGCTCACGAGTTCGACGCGCTCATCAAAAAATCCGCTGCGGACATCCGGTGGGCTTATGCAATGGCCCGCCGCAATCGCTACACGCTCGAAGTCTATGACGCGTTGAACAACTTTTTTGCGTTCGCGCCGCGCTTGCTTCTCGCGCTCGAAAAATACGACGCCGCCGCCGCTGACAGTGCCGAAAAACGCACTGCGCTCAAAGCGGTTTTGGCGGAGTGCGACACCTTTGCAGCCATCCGCGAAAAAGTTGAGACCATCTACTCAAAAACGCGTTTTATGAGCAACCCACCGAGTTACAAACTCGACCAAAACAACCACAGTCACCTCGCCGCCACCACCAACAACAGCGATTGGTTTTTCCGAGCAGAAATCGCCTATCTCGCCAAAATCCGCGACTGGGCAAAAAGGCAGTAACGCTCTCCTCTTTTTGCTTTTTGGGGGACACATTTTTTTTGGGGACAGACCCCATTTCTTTTTTTCGGGGACAGACCCCGATTGAGGATTGACAGCAGATAGGAGCGGGGGCATCTTCGCGCGCATGGCCAGAACCAGACGTCTAAAATACAAACAAACGCTCGCCGCCTACCACTGC
>JAITPT010000287.1 GCA_031289285.1 Puniceicoccales bacterium | reverse complement strand
GTCGCCCATTTGCAGTTTAGCCACTTAAGAGACACTACACTATCTGCGGTCCCTCGCGACTTTGAGTGGGAGTCCCAGAGCTCCCACTCAAAGTAGCGAGGAATCATTTATTTTTAGGAGTGCCCCTTGAAATTATCTTTAGATGCTAATTGAGCAGTATTGCGGCTAAATGCTTTCGCCCCGTCGGGGGCTGGCGGCGGACGTCTTTCATTCAAAGTGGCGAGGGGAAAGTTAGAATTACAGTGCCTCCAAAATCACGGGGCCTAAGAGGCCGCTGGGCAAGAGGGGGTCGGTTTTTTTGTAGAAATCCCAGGTGGCGAAAGTGGCGCGGGGACTGGGGTTGGGAGTGTTGTTTAGATACCATTTTGGCCATGTTTTTATGACACCGTTGCGGTGACGCTCTACACCGACTTCTGGGAGAAATTGGTCGCCGATTAGACGGTTTTGCAATAGGTTGGTTACACGAATTTCGAGACGAGCAGTTTCGCCTGAACGAACGATGTCCGTGATGTCCACACGCTTCTCTGGCATCCATAATGTTTCGATTTTTTTGCCGTTGATGAATACTTCGGCAATCTCAGCGACCATGCCAAGGTTCAATATGAGACGCTGCCCTTTTCGGACAAAATTTTCAGGAACAGTGAATGCTTTTGTGTAACTTGCAGTGCCACTAAAATACTTGTGGTCAGGGTCGGGAAGAGACGTCCACGAAACAAGCTGTTTTATATTAAGTGGCGGTTTGGTGGGGAAGGTGAGCGTCCAGTCGCCCGTGAGCGGGAGGAAGTTGGTTGGAAGAACGGTTTTTTCCAAAAGCTCCCCACTGGCGGATGACTGGGATGACTGAAAAGCATACTTGCCGGGCGTGCGGAATAGCACTCTTTGGAGCGTGTCGTTGGAGTCGGTTTGATAGCAAAACTCTATGTCGGAAAATTGCGTTTTTGGCGCAGTGTCGTCGAGTGTTATGGTTTCGACGCCAGCGACTGTGAGTTGTTTGACAGAAGCGTGCTTCGTTATGCCCCTTAGTTTGAAGTCTATGGTGAGCGTCTTGTAGAAGTTTGGGGCGACATCGCCAACTGCGGCAAGGACATCACTCACACGCACTTGGCGCGGGTTACTCCACGCAAGTTGGCTGACTATTTTTGTCACATCGGCACTGCGAGCGGCGTCGCCGGGGACACCATAATCGGCATGGAGAATTTCCGGACGTTCGGGTGTTGTGAAATTGTTGCCCATCACGTTCCAGCCTGAATAAATTGTTGTCCCTTCGCGGATGATATGGGAAGGCGTCTTGTTCCAAAAATGTTTTTTATTATCGGGAGGGAAAATGACAAAGACGGATTCGCTTGGCGCGAGAGCAAGTAGGAGTATTGTTGAGCGGTCTTTGTTTGATGTGTAAGCAGGGGCGGTAATGCGTTTCCCGTTTTGTGGGTTCCAGAGTTCCGGTGCTCCTCTTACGGTGGCGCGAAAAGTGGCGCGGGTCGCAACGCGCTTGTTTTCGGTGTTGGCGACAAAATAGATGTCCGTGCCGTCGGCTGTTCTGCGGTGTGTAAAAGAGAGTTTTTCATCGGAGGAGAAGTCTGGATAAAGTATTCTCTGCTGCGTTCTTTGGACGATTAATTTTCCCCAGAGTAGGGCGACTTTTTTTGCGAGTATGCGTTCTTCTTCGGCGACGTTGGCGAGACCGGGAACTTTTGTAGGTGGTTGATTGCCGAGGATTTCTGCGCCAGCGTTGGCGAGGCGCAGGAGGCAATCGGCGAGCGCGACGCTCATTGTATCGGTGTTTGGCAGGACGAGGCGGTGATACGCCATGCCGCTTGGGAGAACGATGCGCCCGTGTTTATCAACGGTGGCAGTCTGGAGTGCGTGGAAGTTTATATGGTCCCAGAGATTGCCGTCGCGTGGGTGGTCGGTGAACTTTTGTGGAGAGTTTTCGGGTTCGAGATAAGCGATGTCGGCGACGGGTTTTCCTTGTTTTAACATAAATTGGCAGCGTGTAAGATAGCGGTGCCAAGGGAGTGTTTTTTCCCACCACGGTTGTGTGCGTTCGTAGTGGCTTCCCCATTTGAAAAAGAGGAGTCCCGGGCGCAGGTTGTCGGGGCGTGGTTGGTGTGTGTAAGAGACGATGTAGAATTGGTTTGCTCCTTCGCAAAACGCCATATCGCCGATGGCTTTGAAGGTGCCCGGATGTGTAGAAAAACGGTCGGGCGGAAAGGCGGTGAATGCTTCTGCGCCGACTGTGTTTTTGCCATAAATATGTGCAGCGGAAGCCATTCCGCGCATATCGGAGTAGAGGCAGCGTTTATTTGTCCAGAACTCGCCAGTGGGCTGGTCGGCCATTCCGCCGTATTCGAGGAAGTCGCAAGGTGCGCCGTCGTATGCTTCTATAGCGAGCGCAATATTGTTTTTGTTGGCGAGGCGGCGGATTGTTCCTGCGTAGTTTTCGATAACCATCTTGGAGACGGTGTTTCGGAAGTCCCAGAGAAAACGTTGTGTGTTTTCTGGAGAGTCAATTTGGTATCCGAAGAAAACGGGGAGAAAGGGTAAAATGTCGTAGCGGGAATGTTTTTGAAAGCCCTCGCGCATAAGCGGTGTCCAGTTTTGCGAGCCGACTTCCCACGAGTCTAATTGTGTGGCGATAAGCGTTTTTCCGTGGCCTGTGTTTTCGCGGTTTTCGTCGGCGAGGCGTTTCATTTGGCCGTTGAAAGCGTGTGCTGCGGCTTCGGCGGAAAGTTTGTCGCATTCGAGGCCGGTGTTGCTAAGCGGAGGCGGGAGAAGAATGTTGCCAGTGGTGGTGTGGCCGATGCGCAAAATTATCCAGTCGCCAGCGGGCGGTGTCCAGCGAAGGGAGCCGTCGGGGAACATTGAATAAGAGAGGTCGAGGATAGTGTTTTTTTGGACGACGGGATTTGACTTTGCGATGGTGGGTCGGGAGAAGTCGCCGTAGGGGAGGCGCGTGTGTGGGATTTTGCGTTTGGCGGCGTTTGGCGGCGCGGGGAAAGCGAGAACGGCGATGTCGCGGTAAAAGTTCATTCGGGCGGCTGGCTGTGGAAGGGTTATTTTGGCGGAGCGCGGGTCGGCGGCGCGGACGGTTGTTTCGGAAAATGTGAGCATTTGCATACTGTGTTCGGGGCGTATCCAGAAGCCGCCCGCGCCGCCAAATGCCGCGCTGGTGAACATGTTTATTTGGAGGCCGAGGCGTTTGGCCTCGGTGACGGCGAAGCGGAAGAGTTCGCGCCATTTGTCGCCAAGGAAATCAACGGGGCCTCGCGGCGGGATGTTGCCGTAGCCGATTTCCATGATGAGGACGCCGCCGACGCCCGCACGGGCAAGTGCTTCGAGGTCGGCGGTGATGCCTTCGCGGGTGATGTTGCCGTTTTGCCAAATCCAGAAGACCCAAGGGCGGTGCTCAGGCGCGGGGGACGAGAAGCCAGCGGCGAGCGGAGAAGGCACGGCGGCGGCGGCGGCGGAGGAGGAGGGCGCGGGGGAAGCGACGGGTGGCGTGGCGGGGGAGGCCGAGGCGGTGAAGGCGCAGGTTGTTAGCGCGGCGGCGAGAACGAGGGCGCGAGAGCGAGGGAAAAACATGGCGGGGATGGTGAGATTTTTACACAAAAAAAGCAAGAAAAATCTCACGCGAAGGCGCGAAGGCGCGAAGAAAAATACAGAAAATGTAGTTTTTTGGATTTTTTGAAAGGTCTTAGCAAGCGGTGTGGCGTTTTGTATTGTTGTTCTCTTCGCGCCTTCGCGTGAGATTTTTGGCTGAAACCCCGTTATCAACTTTGTGCCCACGGAACTTGTTCTGGTGTTTTCCATCAACGCTGGGACGCATTTTGCCTTATCCTAAAAACGGCAGTTGAGTCGGGTCGTCTTGCGGAAGCTGTTATGGCATCTGCACTTGCTGGCTTTGTTCGACGCACCAACAGGTGCGCCTTCACAAATCCATCAAGCGCATCT
>JAITPT010000259.1 GCA_031289285.1 Puniceicoccales bacterium | reverse complement strand
ACTTTGTTTTGCGTCCCTGCGCAACGGGTCGGCGACCGAGACCCCCTGCCCTTCTTCCGTTCTGAAAAATAACAAATCCTGAAAAAACAGACCCGTCCCCGCTTTAATTCCTCCACGCTTCGACTCCCCTGTCTTCTCTCAGAAAGACTGCCTCTACTCCAAAAACCGGACCTGTCCCTGTTTCAGATTCAGACCCGTCCCTGTTTGGTTTCGTCCCTGTTTTTAGGGAGTATTGCGAGAAGATGTTGCGGCAAAGACACTTAACGAATTTGTGAAGACGCTACGGTTGGTGCGCCAAACAAAGCCTTGAAGCGCGGATGCCCCAAGAGCTTCCGCAAGACGACCCGACTCAACTGCCATTTTTAGGTCGAATTCCGCTTTGTGGCCATTTTGTAGCCGCACGATTGTGCAAGACGTGCCAACCCCAAAGGCGAAATTCTGGTCAGTGCGAATGGCCGCCGCCTTTGGTGAGGCGCAATTCGGTGAGCCAAAGCTGGGAAACGGGGGCGACGACAATTTCGTCGGCAAGGCGCAAGCCAGAGACAATTTCGATGTGGGCGGCGTCGGCGGTGCCAGTTTTCACCGAAACACGCCGATACGCACCGTTGCGGACAAGATAAACAAAGGTGCCACTGGCAGCGTCAAGAACCGCCGCACGCGGGACAGCAAGCACAGGAGTTGAGGCAGGAACGATAACCCGCAGCACAAGCGCAGTGTCGGCAAGAGCGTCGTGTGGAAGGGCAAAAACCGCCTCGCGTTGTCCAGCAGCGTTTGCGACGGCGGAAAGCGAAAGGAGAGGCGCGAAAACAGGAGCGGCGGCGGCGGTTTTTGCAACGTCGGTTTTTGCGGCGGCAGTCGTCGGTTTGGCAGACGGGGCGTTCCCGTTGGCGGAGGTGTCAGCGGGCGTCGTGGTTTTGGGCGGCGCGACACCCAACGGGCTTTCTAACAACGCCCGCCCAGTTTTTTCCAAAACCGCCGCCTGCTCGGCAGTGACAACGGCAAGCGCACGTCTCCCGCCGTCAGCCGCGTATGAACGGGCGGCCAGCAAAATTTCGTGGGCGATAAGGCACTCTTCCGCTTTGGCGGTGCGGATGCCAAGGGCGGCACGGGTGGCGTCGGAGATGCGTAATCCGGTTTCGGGAGAAAAACTCGCTTCGGCTGCACTCGCGCCCGCGCCGTGGTCGTGGTCGTGCGCGTGGTCGTGCCCGTGCCCGTCGGCGGTGCCGTGAGAATGTTCGTCACGGGGATGGGCGACGGTGGGGCGAGCGGTGCCAGCGGCGGCGGAAGGTTTGCCGTCAGGGCGAGCGGTGGCGGAAGGTTTGCCGTGGTCGTGGCCAGCGTGGTCGTGGTCGTCGTGGTCATCGTGAGCAGCGTGGCCAGCGTGGTCGGCGTGGTCGGCGGCGGTTTTTTTGTCGGCGGGTTTGTCGCGGGGTTCGGCGGTTACACTTGACGGCTTTTTTTTCGGCGGGATTTCGCGCACAAAAGTTTCCAGCGGTAGGCCGGTCAACGCCGTCAATTTCGACGCCGCTTGAACTGCCTCGATGCAGGCGGAGAGGTGGTTGTCCAAACTTTCGAGGCTGGCTTGTTGCAGGGCGAGATAGGTTGTCACGGGGATTGTTCCGAGCCGGTAGTGACGTTCGCCAAGCTCGGCGGCGTGGCGAAACTCGGCGACTTTTTCCAGACTCGCGGGGAGCAGCGTTTCGAGGGCGGCACGGTAGGCGAGCGCGGCGGAGACGACGTCGCGGCGCAGGTCGCGGCGGGCTTTGAAGAGCGCGGTCTCGGCTTGTGTGCGACGCGAGCGGGCTTCAGCGGTGGCCTCTTTGTTCGCGTTCCAAAGTGGCAGCGGAATGCTCACGCCGAGACCGGCAGAGCGTTCGCGAGAACCGGCGCGTTCCTCGGAGAAAAAGGGTGAGATGGTGACATCGCCCCAAGCGTTTTTTTCTTCGAGGGTGACAGCTGCGCCCTGCCCCGCGAGGTCGGCCTCGAATTGGCGGAGGGTGAAGTTGCCGCGCACTGCGGCGGAGAGGAGGGCGTCGTTGGCGGGCGCGGGGGCGAAGTCGGTGGCGACGTTGGCGAGGGTGAGCGGGGCGTCGGGCGAGGCACCGCGCAGAAGGTTCAGCTCGGCGAGCGCGGTGAGAAGCGCGGCGCGTTGGGCGACGGCGTTTTTTGCGAGTTTCAAAATGTCGGCCTCAATGATTTTTGCTTCGAGCGCGGCGGCGACGCCAGCGGGGTCGCGCTGGACGAGGGTGGCGAGGAGGGCGCGACCGCGGGCGGCAACAATTTCGGAGGCTTCGAGGCGCCGCTGGGCGGCGAGAAGCGAGCGGGCAAGCTCCGCTGTTTTTGCGGCAAGTTCGCGGCGGAACTGCGCGAGACCGGCCTCGGCGGCGACAATCTGGTGCTCCGCGATGGCTTTGCGAATGGCGGCGCGTCCGCTGAAATCAAACTTCTGCGAGAGCGTGACGCTCCACGCAAGTCCGTCGTGCGTGGGGCCACCAAGGTCGCGGGCAGTCTTGCGCCCGATGCCCACCGAGAGTTCTGGGTCTTGCCAACGTCCGGCGACATCGCGGCGTTCGCGGGCAAAACGGATTTCGTTTTCATAGAAACGGATTTCCGGATTTTGCGCGACGGTCTGCGCGACAAGTTGGCCAACGGTAACAGCTGGCAAGGCTGCGGGCAGCGACGACGCAGACGGCGACGACGTCGGCGTTGATGTCGCCGTTGACGACATGGGCGGCGTTGGCGGGAGCGGTTCGTTTGCGGTGAGAGGCGCGGCTGCGAAAACAGATGTCGTGGCGGCGGCGGTTAAGAGCGTGGTTGTGAGAAAAAGTTTTTTCATGGTGTTTGTTGGTGTGAGAGTTTGCGGGTGTGCAGGTGTGTAAATGGGACGGATGAGGCGGCGAGTTGGCAGACTTGCGGGGTGGCAGGCGGAACAGTGAGACCGACGCAATAGGGGCGCGGGCGCGGCAAACGGGCGCACGAAAACGCGGTTTTCAGAAATGGGCGACGGCGGGCAAAAGAGGGGACGGGGCGTTGCCGACGCCGACCAGTTCGACGTCAAGCGTTCGGGGCGCGGGCGGTTCCTGCGGCGCGGACGCTGAATTGCCAGCCCGCCGCAAGCGCGAGCAGGCGGTCACAGTCGCGGTCATGCGGTGCCAAGCCGTTTTCCGGCGGGGCTGCGAAGTCCGCAAGGCAGGGCGGGCAGGCGAAATGGTGAGGGGCGGCGGTGGAAGCAAAGTTTTTCTCAGGGGAAAAGGAGGCGGAGCGATTGACAGTGCGGCGCGAATTGGCGGCGAGCGCGAGGGGGTTATCCACCGAGCAACTGGCGTCGTGAGGAAGATGTCCAGCGTGGTGCCCGCCGATGTCGCCGGAGACGGCATGGGCGTCGGCGGCGTGAACGCTCCCACAGAGAGCCGCCGCGATGGCGCAGTGCCCCGTGCTCGCCGTGTAGGCAAGCAACAGGAAGAGACTGGCGAAAAGTCGGAGCATCGGAAGCGGTGTTTTTTTGAGGGCAAACGCAGGGGCGTCAATAATCTAAAACGGCAGCGCGACTCAGGACGCAGAGGCAGTGCTTTTGACGGCGGCAGCAATGAACCGGAGCAAGTGGCGGCGGGCTTCGGGCAGAGGCGCGAGGGAACGGCGCATACGCCCGATGTCGGACGGGTGAGTGAACAGGTGCCAAGCGAGGCGAAACGGGGTGGTGCGCCCTTTGGCGAAATCGTAGCTGCGCCCGATAAGGTCGGCAGGAAACTCCTCCGAAACGTCGTCGCTGATAACGCGGATGACTGCCCCTTGGCGGTTGTGTTTTTTGAGTAGTTCGAGGAAGGGCGCGGTTTCCATGTCAACAATGGCAGCAGCGGTTTCGCGGAAGGCGGCGGCTTTTTTTTCCGGCGTGTCCACAACAACCTCGGATGTGTAAATCTTTTCGATGCGGCGAGCGGATGCGCCAGTGGCAGCGATGGCAGCCGAAATGGGGGCGAGAGTGGCGGGATGCGTGGCGGGGCCGGTGGCGGCGGCTTCGTCCTCCGCTGTGCCGTCGAGCCAAACGATGTCGTAGCGTTTAAGAGAGGGGTCGAGACCGCCGCCGAAACCGGCAAGCCACACGAGGTCGGTCTCGCGCAACGGGGCAATCGCTTCGAGCACGGCGGCGATGCGGCGGGCACTGTGAGGCTGCCCCATCCCGCAAACGGCAAGGCGTAGCGGGACGCCTTCGAGGGTGCCAGTGAAAACCGTAGTGTCGCCGATGTGTGTTTTGCACGGGTTAGCGAGGGCGCGGCGAAAATCGGCGGCTTCGTAGGCAGATGGAATAAAGAGTGTGAGCATGGCAGCAGGAATGGCGACAGGGGGACGGTTTTTTGGGAAAATGAAAGGGGGGGGCAGGAGTGCGGGAGCGCGGGGATGCGAGAGTGCGGGAGCGTATTGTTTTACGGTGACGGTGGAGAAGGCGGCGCGAAGGCAGTGGTAGCGAAAATGGCGGTGACGACGGAAAATGGCGGAGAGGGAGGGATTCGAACCCCCGGTACCTTGCGGCACACCTGATTTCGAGTCAGGCGCATTCGGCCACTCTGCCACCTCTCCGCTTGAAGGGGCGCGTATAAAGCCGCCCTGCCCCGCGCTGTCAAACTTTCAATTTTCTGTCATCTGTCAAAACAGCTGCGGACGCCCTCTACGACGGCGTCCAGAGTCCTTTTTTTTGCTCGGTGCTCCTACGGAAACTCGAACCACGAGCGGCTGTTTCAACCTAAGAACGGCAGTTCAGCGGGAAGGGTTTGCGCAAGATTTTGAGGCGGATGCGGTTTGCGCTTTCCCGACGCGCACCTTGTGGTGCGTGGAGCGTAAAGCACAAGCCGCAGACAGCCAAAAGATTGTGCAAAACCGCCCGCATTAACTGCCGTTTTTAGGTTCAAATGAGGTCAGAACGAAATTGCGTGGGAAACTGCCGAGGAATAGATGACCATAGATACCAGAAAGATACCAAGTTGAAAACTTTTTCAAGTAAGACACGTTGACGATGCGGACACCGCACCGTTGGCGAAGAGTCGTGCGACGTGAATGCCCGCGCTGATGTGGACGAGTCTGTCGCCGAATTTGGCAAACCCGGAGGAAGCCTTTTTCGAGCTATCGTTGAGACGCTCCAACTCCTCGCTCGCTTTGCGCAAGCCGGAAGTGCCGGCATTCGTTCCGATGTTTATTTGGGCTTTTTTTGTCATTGGGAAAAATGTTGTCGGTGAAGGTTGACTTGTGCGCGGGAAAGGGTTTCGTCGGCGGTGCTATGAAAAAGGAAACCGAGGAAGAAAACGTCCGCTACATCATTATTGAGCATCATCACCGCCCGCTATTCGGTTATGATGACGACGGATTTAGGGAGATTGTTGACTGCTTTTTTTGCTTCGTGAAATGGATGGCCGTCATCATCGCGGTGTCGCTCGCTTATGGCTTTCTTCGGGTGATTTTTCTTGGTGACAATTGAGCCTCCTTTTTGATTTCCGCGAGTGCGTCGCGCTCTGCATAGCTCTGGCTTGCGAACCTGCCACCGTTGCGGCGGTGTGCGGCGGCGACGAGCATTAGCGCGAAACTAAGCGGCATCTGCGTCAGAGCGTAGTCGGGCGTCACTGCGTATTCCGACGCCAAAGGCAAAAAAATCAGACCCGTCCCTGTTAATAATTTTACGTGCATTTATTTTCAGACCCGTCCCCCATTTTATTTCGGACCCGTCCCCAATTTTTTGTGCCAGTCGGCGGGGTTCTCGTGCGAAATAAATGCCACCAATCCCAACACAAGACGCCACGTGTCCAACGCTCCGCCACACGGTGACGCCAGTGGCGAAAACCGAGATGAGAGCTTTTTGAAACATTCACGATACCTCTGCGGAAAAAAGAGAGAGGGCTGGCTACCCAGACTTGGAGACCTTCATTTCTAACTTCCGCTCAACAAACTCAGCAGGCTTCGCGGACTTTGCGAACTGCGCACAAATCATCGGGCCAAACGGCGTCCGTCTCCGACGCAGAAACCGACGCAGGCGTCAACCGCCGCTTCAAACCGTTGCGCTTCCCGTATTGCTTCGCAAGAGCACTGACAAATGTCTCGCTACCCAAAGCAATGCTCCGTGAGAACCACCCAACGCGACTCCGAAGACGCTCGCTCAGAGTGAGACGTCCGCCTGCCTCCGCAACACGCCGCTGCGCAGACTCGCTGATACGGGCTGCCTTCTGGTCACCACGCTTCGCTGCAGAACCTTTCCCAAACAACACCACACGGTATGTCGCAAGCATCTCCGCATCGCTGCAATTGTCGCAACGAACCGCCATGCGCAGCCCCTTCACAATTTCGCCGCCGACAGCCACTGC
>JAITPT010000159.1 GCA_031289285.1 Puniceicoccales bacterium | reverse complement strand
GCTTGCTCCCGCCCCCCGCCTGCCCGCCCGCAACCCGCCCACACAATTCTTAACCGCAGATAACGCAGATATGCGCAGATAAAAAAAACAGGCCACCGACATTGCGTCGGTGGCCTGTTTTTAGTTTAGGTTTTAGTTTATCGTTTTATCGTTGTTTTTAGTCTTTGATTTCTTCGACCCAGATGTTGCGGAACTCAATCGGGTCGCCGTGGAATTGCAGTTTGAAAGGCTGCTTGACGGGGTGAGGGGAGAGAGTGGCTTTGCGGCTCAAAGTGCTGCCGTTAACCGCCACATCTTTTTGCACCGTTACGCCGTTATAGACGAGCGTGAAGGTGGGTTTGCGCAACACTTTATTGCCCTCAAACTTGGGGGCGAGGAAAGTGATGTCGTAGCTTTGCCATTCGCCCTTGGGGAGCGAGGGATTGACGGAGGGGACTGAGCGTTGGTAAATGGCACCGGCCATGCCGTCGGCGTAGGTGTTGCCCGGATTGCTGTGCGATTCGAGGATTTGCACTTCATACCAGCCTTTTTTTGGCATGAAAATCACGCCGCTGTTAGCACCGCGCTGTCCGCTAATCCCTTTGCGGTCGGCGGGGACTCGCCATTCGATGTGAACTTTGCAGGAGCCGTATTCTTTTTTGGTGAGAACGTCTGTGCCGTTGGAGTCAATCCAGATGCCGTCTTTGACAGGCCATAGTTGACGTCCTTTGTTTTCGGGCACCCATTTGGCGGCGGCGGTTTCCGGTGTGCCGTCGAAGAGGATGTCGGCACCAGCAGGAGGCGGCGTGGCTTGGAGGGTTCCTTTGACTTTTGGGACGCCGTGCATGCCGTCGAGTTTTTTGGGTTCGGGCTTTTTCTCTTTTGCCTTGAGTGCTTCGAGCGCGGCGGCGTTGGCTTTTTCCTGTGTCTCTTTAATAGCGGCGAGGTCGCGCACCCAGATGTTGCGGAACTCAATCGGGTCGCCGTGGAACTGGAGGAGGATAGGCAGGCGGTCTGGGTGACGGCGGTAGAAGTTTGCGCCGCGCCAGTCGGTCGGGCCGTTGAGCGGCTGGTTGGCCTGCACGACGATGCCGTTGTGGAGCACGGTGAAAAACGCGGGCGCGAGCAGTTTGCCGTCTTTGTCAAAACGCGGCGCGGTGAAGGTGATGTCGTAGCTTTGCCATTCGCCTTTCGGGCGGGCGGCGTTCACGAGCGGCGGGAATTGGTCGTAGATGGCACCGGCTTGGCCGTCGGCGTAGGTCTCGTTGGTGTGCGACTCGAGTATCTGTATCTCGTATTGGCCGCCCATGAAGAGGACGCCGCTGTTGGCACCGCCTTGGCCACCGCATTTGCGGTCGGCGGGGACGCGCCACTCGATGTGGAACTGCGCGTCACTGTAATTTTTCTTTGTGACGATGTTGTTGCTGTCGGCGACGATGTAGTCGGTGTTTTCTTTGACGCGCCAGAGCTTTTTGCGCCCCTGTCCGTCCCAGTTTTTATCAATGGACTCTTGTGTGCCGTCAAAGAGCACGTCGGCGTCGGCAGGCGGCTTCGTGGTGAGGTAGGTGCCACCGGCGACCTTCACCGGATTGGGGCGGTTGGGGTCGTGGACGTGCCACGGCGAGTCTTTGGTCTGCGGCTTGCCGGCGGCGTCGCGGATGTTCCAATTGACGTCTTTGACAAAAGGCGTGTTGGTGTAGCCGTCTTTGGCGATGGCGTTAGTTTGCGCACCGGTCACGAGCAAGAAGCCGAGACCGAGTGCGGAAGTGAGTGTGAAACGAGGATGCATAATTTTCGTTTGGTTTTGTGGAAGACTGTGTGAAAGACTGAGGGAGACATGGGAAACACGGGGGAGGTTCCGTGCATTTGGGCGCGTGTTTTTTCGCCTTGCTGCCGCCGCGTTTCCGCGCTGTTTCGCCAAAATGAATTTTCTGAAAGGTGACATTGACCACTTGGGCAAAACGCTCACCGAGACCGTTGAAAAAGGTGCGGACGAGATGCGGAAGGGTCTCGACCATGCTGTCCAAGCCGCGCAGGAGGGGCTACGTGCCGCCGTTCACGACGCCAGCGAGGCACTGGGGCAAAACATCAACCGCCTCAGCGAGGAGGTGAACAAGCACCGCAACCTCACAAAGGACGACGTCACGGTGCTCATTGACTACGCCTGCGACAGGCTGGACGCGACGGTGGACAAGCGCATCAAAGAGGTGCTCGCCCAAGTCTCGCTCATGGTGGACGAGAAGGTGACGGCGGCGCGGACGGGCTTGTCGGCGGCGGCGGCGGAGCAGAAACGTGTTTTTGTGCGAAACATGCTTGTCGCCATTGCGGGCGCGGTTGGCGTGGGGCTTGTCTCTGTCGCGGCGCGGCGGCTTTCCGGCACGGACTTCGACACGCTTGCGGTTTTCCGAATTATCTTCGGTGCGCTGGCTGCTGGTGGCACGGTGTCGTTTGTGTATCGCGTCTTGGCGCGTTACCTGCGCATGGGCAAAACGGAGCGCGACCTGCTGCGTGTCGTTGTGGGCGACGCCCGTGTCCTCAACCCGCGTGGGGTGCTGTTGCACTTGTTGTGCCTGTTGGTCGGCTTAGCGTTCTGGACGGTGCTCGCGCTCAAACCGGAGTGGCTCGGCTTCTGAGAACCGTTATCCTAAAAACGGCAGTTGGAGGGGAAGTATTGCGGGAAGATGTTGTGGCAACTGCGCTTGGTGGATTTGTGAAGGCGCACCTGCTGGTGCGTCGAACAAAGCCAACAAGTGCAGATGTCATGACAGCTTCCGCAAGACGACCCGACTCAACTGCCGTTTTTAGGATTATCTGCGCTATTGCCCGTCAAGGCGGGAAAACTAACTTCGCGCCTTTGCTAATGAAAACCGCGCTTTCCGCCTCCGTCGAAATCACGCCCATCTTCGGCGACGCCGACCCGATGGGCGTTGTCTGGCACGGCAACTACTTCCGCTACCTCGAAGCCGCACGCTCCGCTTTGCTCCAAAAACTCGGCTACGATTACCGCGAGATGGACGCTTCCGGCTACGTCTGGCCTATCGTCGAGACACGCATGAAATACATCGCGCCCGTGACGTTTGGGCAGACCATCCGCGTCGTCGCCACGCTGCGCGAATACGAGAATCGTCTCATCATTGATTACGAAATCTTCGACGCCGACGGGCACCGCACCACCAAGGCAGAAACCAAACAAATCGCCATCAACAAACAGACGCGCCAAATGTGCTTCGCAAGCCCGCCCGACGCCGTGGAAAAAATCCGCAAACTTTCCGAGGAAACCGAAAAACAATGAGACACCTTTTGCTTTTTCTCGGAATTGCCGCCGTCGCGGGCGTTGGTGCTGGCGGTGCTGACGCACCGAGCCAGAGCCGGCGAGACGCCAGCACTCCCAGTGCCGCTGCTGTCGCTGCTCCTGCCGCTGCTCCTGCTACGCTTGATGCGCTCGAGCGGCAGTTGGCGGCCATCCCGACTACGCGGGCGCAGTTTGCGCAAGTTCGGCAAATCAAGGGGATGGTGCGGCCTCTGCGCTCCAGCGGGCACTTCATCGTCTCGCGTGAACGCGGGCTTTGGTGGCGACAGGAAAAGCCGTTTGGCCTCACGCTCGTTCTCGACGCCAAACGGATGTCGCAGACACTCGACGGCCAGCCGCCCGAAGTCATTACCGCCGAGAAACAGCCGCAGCTGTTTCAGTTTAACCACCTCCTCATCGCGATTTTCAAGGCCGACCGAACCGCACTCGAGAAGAGTTTTTCGGCGACATTTACACCAGCGGCGAGGGCACCAGCGGCGGTAGGGGCGCGGGCCGGGGCGGCTGCGAGGGCGGCTGCGAGGGTAGGGGCGGCTATAGGTCTTATAGGTCTTATAGGTCGTATAGGTCCTATAGGTCCTATAAGTCCTATAGGAGATGCGACCGTTGCTGCTGCCCCAGTCGCCGCTCCCGCACCTGCCCCCGCCGCCGCTCCCGCTGCCCAGTGGCAACTCGTGCTCACGCCGACGCAGCCGCCCTTGGACAAAATGTTTCGCAAAATCACGCTTCGAGGGAGACAGCATGTCGAGAGCATCGTCATCGAAGACAAACGGGGCGACGAGACGCGGCTGCGTTTTTTTAACCACCAGACGACACCGGAGGCGTTGAGCGACGATGAGCGGAAAAAGTTCTCTTCTTGAGCGCGTCCACCCCGCACTCGCCCGCGTCTGGCTGGCCGTCGTGCCGTGCATCTTCGCCGCGCTCGCGTGGTGCGCAGCAAACTTCCCCGTCGAGACCAACGTGATGAAGTTGCTGCCAGCGGCAGCAGACACCGCCGGCCCGCCGCCTGCTGTCGTTGACGCCGCGATGAGGCGTCTCGACCGCCAACTCATCTGGCTCGTCGCGGACGACGCCACCACTGCCGCCGCCGACCGCGCCGCGCCCGCGTTGTGGTGGCAACACCAACTCGCGGCACTTCCCGATTTGGAAAACGTCGCCGGTGCCATCTCTGAGGAACAGCAGGCGGAGTGGCTGCGCTTCAACCTCCGCCACGGTGCGCAACGCCTCGGCACCGCCGCCCGCCAACGCCTGCGCGACGCGCCCGACGCATGGGCGCAATGGGTGCTCGCTCAGCTTTACTCGCCCTTCGCTGGCGTCGGCGCAGACGAGCTTCGCAACGACCCGCTCTTGCTTTTGCGTTCTCAGGCGACGGCGGCGGGCGGCACGGCGGACACCGGTATCACCCTCGACAAGGGTTGGCTCGCGATGCGCGAAAACGCCGGTGCGCCCACCGAAAAAACGTGGCGCATGGTGCGCGCCGAATTGCGCGGCGCGGCCTTTGACACGGAGGGTTCGCGCCGCCTCGTCGCGCAGCTCGATGCCCTCGGCACCGACTTCTCCAAACGTTTCCCCAAGGTGGAAGTCCTCCGGCGCGGCACACTTTTTTACAGCGACCACGCCGCCGCTCTTGCGCGGCGCGATATGTCCACCGTCGGCCTCGCGTCGGTGCTCGGCATCGTGCTGGTGATACTGCTGTTTTTCCGTTCGCCGCGCCCGCTCTGGCTGGCGTTGCTCTCCACCGGCGTCGGCGTCGGCGCGGGTGTCGCCGGCATGTTTCTCGTGTTCGGTCAAGTCCACATCATCTCGCTTGTGCTGAGCACGAGCGTGGTCGGCGTCTCGGTAGATTACGCGCTGCACTTTCTCACGGCGCGGATGCTCCGCAGCGCGGAGGAGACGCCGATGCAGACGCTCGCCAAGCTGCTGCCGGTGCTCGGTATGGCGATGCTCACAAGTGCGCTCGCCTACATGGTGCTCGTCGTGACGCCATTTCCCGGGCTGCGCCAACTGGCTGTCTGCGCGGGCTTCGGCTTGGGCGCGGCATTCGCGACGGTGTTTTGCTGGTTTCCGTTTCTCTCAAAAAACATGCCCGCTCGCCGCCCTGCCGGCATCGTCGCCGCGATGTTGTGGCTGCGCTTGTGGCGGCGAAACCGTGCCCTGCGCTTCGGCCTGCCCGCAGTCTGCGCCGCCGTCGGGCTGGCGGGGCTGGCGCAAACTGTGGTGAACGACGACGTCGCGCTGTTGCAAGGGATGCCCGAGACGTTGCTCGCGCAGGAGCGGCGTGTCGCCGGAATTATGGGGCGCGACATCGGCGGGCAAAGCTGGTTAGTCGTCCACGGGGCGACGGGCGAGGAGGTGTTGCGCCGCCTCGAAGCCGTCGAGCCGGAGCTGGAGCGCGGGCTGGCGTCGGGGCAGCTGAAGTCTTTCCAACTGCTGAGCCGCCAGCTTCCGTCGCTGGCGCGGCAGCGCGAGAGCCACGCGCTCGTCGTAGCGGCGGCACCGGCGGTGCTTGCGAAGTTGCGCGAGGCGGAGGTGGAAATTGAACAACCCAAGGTCGCGGATTTTTCCCCGCTCACGCCTACGCTCTGGCTTGGCAGTTTCGCGAGCGAGGGCTGGCGGCATTTTTGGTTTGAGGAAAACGGCGTCGTCGCCGCCTTTGTGCCGGTGACTGGCGCGAGCGTTGGGCAATGCGCCGTTGGCGACGGCGGCGTTGGCGGCGGCGTCCACTGGCTCAACCGTCGCGCCGAGTTAAGCGGTGTGCTCGCCGTCTATCGCCAAAGTCTGTGCCTGTTGTTGGGCGTGGCGGTGTTGCTGGTGTGCGGGTTTTTCGTTGTGCGTTTCGGCGTTGCGGCGGGTGTGCGTTGCTCGCTGCCGATAATCATCGCCATGACGGTTGCGCTGTCGGCACCCGCGCTGCTGGGCTTGCCGCTGAACTTGTTTTCCATCCTCGCGCTGGTGCTCGTGCTCGGCATCGGCATAGACTACACGCTGTTTTTCGCCAACAGCGGCGGTGGTGCCACGACGGCCATGCTCTCGGTGAGCGTCTGTGCTGCGACCACGCAGCTGGCGTTCGGGATGCTCGTGCTCAGCAGCACGCCCGCGATACGCGGCTTCGGTGCCGTCCTCGCCGCTGGCATCTTTGTCGCCTTCGTCCTCGCCCCGCTTGCCGCGCCGCTTAACTTTCGCTCGCAAAGAACAAGCGCACGCCAATAATGCGCCGCTATGAGTCATTTTCCCGCAGCCCTCGCTCGCTGTTTCGCCGCCGTCGTTTGCGCTGCCGCCGCGTTGCTGCTGGGCGGTTGTTTTTCCTCCCTCAAACACGACCCGACTCACTACTACGTGCTGAGCGAGGTCTCGAATATTCCCGTTTTGAACAGCGATGGCACACCGCGCCCCGACCCGCCGAAACGCCCCAAGACACCCCTGCATGTGAACGTCGTCTTGCCCGTCTATCTCGACCGCACCGAGCTTGTTTTGCGCCCCAGCGAAAATCGCCTCGACATGCGCGAAACTGAACTCTGGCTCGAACCGCCCGCCAAGGCTTGCGCCCGTGTCTTCGCCCGCGACCTCGCCGCACGGCTCGGCACCGAGCAAACGTCCACCGGCCTCTCTGGCGCACCGCCACGCGACGGGCTTCTGGTCTCGCTCGATGTGTCGCGCTTCGACGGCACACCGAGGCGCGGTGTCATCCTCCGCGCCCGTTGGCGTGTGACGCTCGTGCAAAACGGCACGACCCTTTCTACTGGCGAGCGCGAAGTGATAGTTTCCGCCGCCAACATCCAGAAGCCCAGCGCAGGTTCCGCCGCCGAACCCGACTCTCCCGGCACCGGCGAAAACGCTGTTCACGCAAACTACGTCCGCGCCATGAGCGAAGCGCTCGGCCAATTTTCGCACATCGTCGCGGAGGAAGTGAGCCGCGTCACAAAAGAATAACCGCTACCGCAAACCACCATGTTCACAGGCATCATCGAAGAAAAAGGGCGTGTCGAATCGCTCGCCCAAAACACCGCCACCGAAGTCTGGACGCTCCGCATCGGCGCAGAAAAAGTTTCCGCCGGAATTGCCGTCGGCGACAGCGTCGCCGTCAACGGCTGCTGCCTCACCGTCGTCGCCGCCGTCGCTGGCGTCCTCGCCTTCGATGTGCTCGACGAGACGCTGCGCAAAACCTCTTTTCGCCAGCTTCGCGCCGGTTCCGCCGTCAACCTTGAGCGCGCCCTCACGCCTACCTCGCGCATGGGCGGCCACTTCGTCTCCGGCCACGTGGACGCCACCGGCGAGGTCGTTTTTTTCGGACAAGAGGGCGCCAACCACCGCCTCCGCCTCCGCCCGCCACAGGAGTTCTCAAAGTATCTCGTCTATAAAGGAAGCGTCGCCGTTGACGGCATCTCGCTAACCGTCGCCGCCGTTGACGACTCCGCCGGCGTCTTCGACATCTGGCTCATCCCGCACACCCTCACGGAGACCAACCTCTCCGAGCGCACCGCTGGCGACGCCGTGAACCTCGAGTTCGACCTGCTCGCAAAATACGTGGAAAAAATCGCCGCTGCCAAATGAACCTCCTCGCCGTGGAAAGCTCGTGCGACGAGTCCGCCCTCGCCCTTTTTGACTCCGGCGTCGGCGTGACGGGCGACTGGGTGCATTCGCAAGCCGCCCTCCACGGCGAATACGGCGGCGTCGTCCCCGACCTCGCCAGCCGCGAACACCTCCGCAACTTTCCCGCCCTGCTGCGCCTTTTGCCAGCGGGCTTCGACCCCGCCGCGCTCGCCGCCGTCGTCGTCACACGCGGCCCGGGTCTCGCGGGCTGCCTTGCGCTGGGCATCGCGCTCGCCAAAGCGCTTGCCCTCGCGTGGGGCAAACCGCTTGGTGGCGTCAACCACCTACGCGGGCACCTCTTCTCGCCCTTCATCGCCACACACGCCGCCGCGCCCGCCGCGTTCGCACAAAACTTTTCCGCGCTCCTGCCGCACCTCGCCCTCGTCGTCTCCGGCGGCAACACCCTACTCGTCGAACTCGCCGCTGGCGGGCGCGTCTCAATCCTCGCGCAGACGGTTGACGACGCCGCAGGCGAAGCCTTTGACAAAGGCGCGAAGCTCCTCGGCCTGCCTTATCCGGGCGGCGCACTCATCGAAAAACTTGCTCGCGACGGCGACCCTGCAAAACACGTTTTCCCTCGCGGCGTCGCGGACAAGGCCGACCCGCGTTTCTCCTTCTCTGGCCTCAAAACAAGTCTCCGCCGCAAATTGGAAACGCTCGGCGACGCCGCCCTCGCCGCCGCGCTCCCCGACATCTGTGCTGGCTACCAAGACGCGATTGTCGGCCAACTGCTGGCGAAGACTCGCGCCGCGCTGGCGGGGCACCGTTTCGCGAGTCTCGGCCTCTCGGGCGGCGTGGCGAACAACACCGTTTTGCGCACCGCTTTTGCGCGTTTAGCGGAAACCGCTGGCCTGCCGTTTCTCGCCGCCGCGCCGTGCCACAGCGGCGACAATGCCGCAATGATCGCCTTCGCCGCCTTTGCCGACGCCGCCCTCCCGACGCCGCCAGAGCGCAACTGGGCATTGTCTTTCGCGCCCTCGCTGACAATCGCCGAAGCGTGAAACGCCGCCCGCCTTACGTGGCGGGGGTGAATGCAAACCCGCCTTGTGGGGCGGCGGCAATGGTGCCCGTGCCCGGCCAAGCAATGTGCATTCCCGCGATGGCGATTTTGTTTTTCGCAGCATACTCGAAAATCTGTTTGCGAGAAACAACCGCCCGTGCGGGGTCCACGTCGTAGGTGACCGCCACCTCGGGGTGCGGCAATTGGACAGCGGTGGCGTGCGTGAGGTCGCCCCAAATCAAGAGACGTTTCCCAGCAGATTCGATTCGGAAAACCGTGTGCCCGGGCGTGTGCCCAAAGGCGGCGATGGCGGTGACACCGGGCAACGAACGCCCAGCGGCTTCCGGCGCGACGGGGTTAAAAAGGACGGTCTGGCCTTTGTAGGCGGCGGAGATTTCCTTGGCGGGACTGCCCTCCTTCGCGAGCCAATAGACGATTTCGGGATGGGCGATGTGGAGCGTCGCATTGGGGAACGCCGCTTTGCCGTCGCGCAACAGCCCGCCGATGTGGTCGCCATGCATGTGGGTAATGAACACGTTGGTGATGTCCTCCGGCGCGAGACCGAGCGTTTTTAGGTTGTCGAAAACTTTCGTGCCGAGGCCGGTGTCAACGAGGGTGTTTTTCCCGCCCGATTGGATAAGAAATGCGTTGATGGCGTTTGGCACGGAGCCGTCGGGCGCGTATTTTTCGAGGATAGCGGGCGTGGCACCGATAAGGAGTTTGTTGGTGATGCGTTGCTGGCGGTCGGGCAAGACCGAGAGGGTCGCGTCGCCGAGCTTGAAGGTGTAAATGCCGCCGGGCTGGCTTGGTGGCGGGGTTTTGTCGCTGCAACCCGCACCGCCAAGAATGACGGGCGCAAGGCAAACCGCAGTAGCAAGAGTTGCGGCGAAACGCCGCCGCGAGACAGCGCGGAGCTGAGAGGTGTTTTCCATGTCGCCAAAAAGCCCCCGCCCTCCGGCACGAGCAAACCTTTTCCGCAGCATTTACGCTGAAAAAACGATTTTTAGCAGCTTTAGCGGCATGTGGATTTTTGAGGGACGATGCCACCGCTGCCTTTTTTGAGTGTGTGTTTGGGGTGTGATGGCGTGGCTGGTGCCCAATTTTGTGAAGTGCTGTCCTTGCCAACCCCTCCAAAGAAAATCGCACGTCAAGTGAAAAAAGGGTCTGGCACTTTTTGTTTGGAGTGAAAAAAGGGTCTGGCACTTTTTGTTTTTTTGTTGGAGGTGGCGGGGCAGGGCTGGTGTGCAATTTCTGGAGTGCTGTGCTTGCAACCCGCGCCAAATGAAAATCGCGAGTCAAGCGAAAAAAGGGTCTGGCACTTTTTGTTTGTCGGGGGTAGCAAAAAGTGGTGCGCGGTTTTATGGAGTGCGGTGGCAGAGGGCGCGGAGTGATAACGCAGTGCCCGCCGACACCGCTTTCGACGCGACGCAAGACACTGGTTTCCGGAAGGTTACGGCCTTTGCAAAACCGCCCGCATTAACTGCCGTTTTTAGGATTATGTCATCTGCACTTGTTGGCTTTGTTCGACGCACCAACAGGTGCGCCTTCACAAATCCACCAAGCGCAGCTGCCACAACATCTTCTCGCAATACTTTCCCTCAAGCTGCCGTTTTTAGGCAAAACATAAAGACCCTCTTTCACCGAAAGAGGGTCTTTGTATTTTTTTTGAACAGAAAATAGCTATTTTTTTCAAAAAAGCCGCGTTTCTTAAAGTCCTTTGACTTCCCAGCCCTTGCGGTATTCGCGATGGACAAAAGCGTTGGCCTCTTGCGAGTCGAACTTCAAAGCCTTGGCGTCCCATTTCAAAAGTGTTTTCGGGAAACGCACGGCGACACTGCCAAACAAGACCGCCTCGGTGAGCGGGCCGGCGTAGTCGAAGTTGACCTCCGTTTTGCCCTTGCCGCGACAGGCATTGACGAACTCGCCCCAGTGGTTGAGACGTTTCTCAAAATACGTGCGGTGGCTGAAACCTTTGAACTTCGCGAGCGGGAACAGACGCGCTTGGTTGATGTGCGGCAACACAAGCGTCCCCTCCGTGCCAACAAAAATCGAACCGCTGCCCGGAAGAGGCTGCCCTTCGAGCAACGCCTTGACTTCTTCGGGCGGGCGGGCACCGCCGTCGCTCCAATTCACGAGCACCTTGTCGCCAGCAGTGAACTTTGTGCCTTCAAAAGTAAGCGCGACGCGGGAGCTTGTCGCCCAGCTCCATTGGTTCGGCGCGGGGCCGTCGGAGCGCACGGAAATCGGCGAGCCAAGCTCAAGGGCACCGAAAACGGGGTCGAGGATGTGGCACGCCATATCGCCGAGAGTGCCGACGCCAAAGTCGAGGCGTTTCCGCCAGTTGCCCGGGTGGTAATAGCCGCGCAGGAAGGGCCGCTCGGCGGCGATGCCCAGCCAGAGGTCCCACGCAAATTCGGCGGGAACGGGGTCGGTGCGGTTGGGCAGCGGGGCACTGTCGCCCCATCTGCGGTCGTCCCATGAGTGGACTTCTTTGATTTTTCCGATGACTCCGGCGCGGAGGATTTTGACCGCTGTGCGGTAGTAAGACTCGGAGTGGATTTGGATGCCCATCTGCGTCACGACGCCTTTCTCGCGGGCGATTTCTGTCATCCGGCGCGTTTCAAAGAGGTCGTGCGTGAGCGGCTTTTGACAATAGACATGTTTGCCCCGTTGCATGGCGGCGACAGAAATCGGCGCGTGCATGTGGTCGGGCGTCGAGACGTTCACGGAGTCAATATTCTTGGCCTCCTTGTCGAGCAGCTCGCGCCAGTCTTGGTAAAACGCCGCCTTGGGGAAACGTTTCTTGGCATTGCCCCAGCGGCCTTTGTCCACGTCGCATACGGCGGTGACTTCGACGTTGGGAACCTTGGCGATTTCGCTGAGGTCGGCCCACGCCATTCCGCTGGCTCCGAAGGAGGCGTGTCGCACGCGCTCCGAGGGTGGATTGGCGAGCAGGTCGCACGTAAGGAACGGCATGCCAAAAGCGGCAGTGCCGAGTAGTTTCAGGAACGACCGACGGGTCGTCTGGGAGAAGTCCGAGGTGTGCATAAGAGGTGTGTGAACAGTAAAAACGTGAATGGTGAAGCCGCCGAAAGACACGCGCCGCAGATTGGTGTTCCGCAAAAAATCCGAAAACGCGGCGCGGGCTGTGCGGCAGTCGGCAGGCGCAGCGGCAGCAGGCAGCGGCAGCGGCCAGCAGCAGGCGTCTGCCTGAATTGGTGTTTTGAAAACTTCAAAGAAAACGCTTGCACAATTTCTGCGGTTTCGTTTCCTGCCGCCCCTTTCGCCCCTGCCGCCGGCGCGGGACAAGCGATTTCACAACACAAAAAAACAGACAAGTCACATCACAAGTATCCAAGGTTTTGCGCGAACCGGCGGCGCGAAATACGGAGCCAGTCACAACACACTATGAACGTTTCCTTAAAAGACCTGCTCGACGCAGGCGTCCACTTCGGTCACCAGCGCCGCCGCTGGAATCCGAAGTCCCGCCCCTACATCCACGACCACCGCAACGGCACCTCGATTATAGACCTCGAGAAAACCCGCGATTGCCTCGAAGCCGCGACACGCTTCGTCGAAGAACTCGTCGCCTCCGGCAAAGACGTGCTCTTCATCGCCACCAAACGGCAGGCGCAGGAAATCATCCGCGAGGCCGCCAAATCCGTCAACATGCCCTTCGCGGTCAACCGCTGGCTCGGCGGCGGTCTCACCAACTTCGCGACCGTCAAAAACTCGCTCGATAAATACCGCCGCTACCTGCGCATGGAAGCCGACGGCACACTCGGCAAAATGCTCAAGAAAGAAGCAGCCGTCATCCGCCGCCAGCTCGTCCGCATGAACCGCAACTTCGAGGGGCTTGTCGAAGTTCGCTCGCTCCCCGGTGCGCTCTTCATCGTTGACACCAAAAACGAGGCCAACGCCGTCAACGAAGCGCGCCGCCTCGGCATCCCCGCAATCGCCCTCGTGGACACCAACTCCGACCCCTCGAAGGTGGACTACCCGATTCCGGGCAACGACGACGCCCACAAATCCGTCAACCTCATCGTCACCGCCATCGTCGAGGCCGTCCAAGCCGGTCTTGCCCGCCGCGATGCCGAACGCGCCGTCAAGCGCACCATCATCGTCCAGACGGACACCGTTGAAAACGCCCAGCCCGAGGTCACCTTCGACGCCGCCGCTCTGCGTGAGACTGAAGAGGAGACCGACGCCGACGGCAAACCTAAGCGTGGTCGCGGCACACGCGGTGGCGCAGGCCGCCGTCCCGCTACCCGCCGCACCAAACCCGGCGAGGAAGCTGCCGAACCTGCCGCCGAACCCGCCGAACCCGTTCCCGCCGCCGAATAACATTCCACCGGCAACGACCAACCCAAAATAACGAAATCCGAAAAACAGAAATGGCTAACATCACCGCACAACAAGTGAACGAACTCCGCGCCCGCACAGGCGCGGGGCTTATGGACTGTAAAAAAGCCCTCGTAGAAGCCGAGGGCGACGCCGACGCCGCAGCCGAAATCCTGCGCAAAAAAGGCGCAGCCACCCGCGACAAAAAAGCCGGACGCACCGCCAACGAGGGCACCATTCAGAGCTTCGTCAGCGACGACGCCTCCACCGGCGCACTCGTCGAAGTGAACTGCGAGTCTGACTTCGTCGGCAAGAACGAGCTTTTCCAAGCCTTCGTGAAAGGCCTCGCTGCGCAAATCGCCACCTCTGGCAGCGCAGACAACCTCGCGGAGCAGCCGCTCGTCGGCGACCCGTCGAAAAAGGTCAACGACCTCTTCACCGAGCAAATCACGAAGACCGGCGAAAACCTTGTCCCGGGGCGCACCGTCCTATTCGCAAAAGTCGGCACCAACGGCTACGTCCAAAGCTACCTGCACAACGGCGGAAAAATCGCCGTGCTCGTCGGCTTTGAAGTCGCCGATGCCACCTCCGACGCCTTCAAAACGCTCGCGAAACAAGTCGCCATGCACATCGCCGCCGCCTCGCCGCTGTATCTCACTCGCGACGAAGTGCCCGCCGAGACCGTGGAGAAAGAAAAGGAAATCGTCGCCGCGCAAATGACTGGCAAGCCCGCGCAGGCGATTGAAAAAATCGTCCAAGGCAAACTGGAAAAGTTCTACGCCGAGGTCTGCCTCAGGGAACAACCCTTTGTGCTCGACACCGCGAAGAGCGTCGCCGCCGCCGCCAACGCAGTCGGCGCGATTGTCACCCGTTTTGCGCGTCTCCAAATTGGCGCATAACGCCTCCCTCGCAGCACACAAAAACAACCCTCAAAAAAAGCCGTCGGTCGCGAGACCGGCGGCTTTTTTGTCGCCACCGCTACGCTACTTTTTCGCCGCCTCCGCCCCGAAGCGCAGGCCAAAGTGTAGGTCGAAGCGCAGACTCGACTTTGCCGCCGGAAACGGCTTCCCTCGCCGCCTACTTTTTTTTCCCATGACCTCCGCCAAACCTCCGCATCCTTTGGACGAGCTGGCCAAGCTCCGGCTTCTGCCAATTCTCACCGTCGAAAACCCTGCGCACATCGCGCCGCTCGCCCAAGCCCTCATCGCTGGCGGTTTGCCCTGCGCCGAAGTCACCCTGCGCACAACCGCCGCGCTCGAAGCCCTCAAAGCCCTCGCCGCACGGGGCGACATCCTCGCCGGTGCCGGCACCATCCGCACCGTCGCCCAAGCCAAAGCCGCCGTCCTCGCTGGCGCACGTTTCCTCGTCTCGCCCGCCTGTGTGCCAGATGTCCTCGCGTGGTGCCGCGACAACGCCGTCCCCATCACCCCCGGTTGCGTCACGCCGAGCGAGGTCGAGCTTGCGCTTTCCTACGGCGTCAAAGCCGTGAAGTTTTTCCCCGCCTCCAACTTTGGCGGTGCCGCTACGCTGAAAGCCTACGCCGGCCCGCTGCCCGACGTGAAGTTCATCCCCACGGGTGGCATTTCGCTGAAAACACTTCCCGAATACCTTGCGCTCAAAAACGTCCTCGCCGTTGGCGGCGGCTGGTTCGCGAGCAAAGACGACCTCGCCGCTGGGCGTTTCCCAGAAATCGAACAGCGCGTCCGCGACGCCGTCATCATCGCAAAACAACTTTGACACCGCCACCACCGCCTTCGAGCGCGGGCAACTCCTCTCACATGAACCCGCCACCCGACGACACTCCGACATCGCCCGCCACCCGCGAAACACCCGAAACACCCGAACGGCGCGTTGCGTGGCAGCCGCCATTTCCCGCGCCCACGCCCTTGCTCGAACCCGAACCCGAGACCGAACCCGAGACCGAGCCGCCGTCAGAAACGTCGCCCGCGCAGTCGCCCACAACGGCCTTGCCTGCGACCGAGAACGAGACCGAGACCGAGAAAGATGCCGCGTCTGCGTCCGCGCCGCCACCACCTGCAACCGAGGTCGCACCCGCACCCGAACCCGACCCCGCGCCCGAACCCGCGCCTGCGCCGCCGTCCGAGCCGCCGCCACTCGTGTCGCTGACGGCGACCTACCCCGCGCCGCCTGCGCCGTCGCCAGCGCAAACCGAGTTTTCGTTTTCCACGCCGTCTGCCCCTTCGCTACTCGCCCGCATATTCGCTTTCTTTTTTCGCAAAACACGCACACCCGAAATCCGCGAAGCACTTCCCGAAGACCGCCAGCCAACTACCCGCCCGTCGTCCAGCTCGTCCCTCGACGACGGCAAAGGCTGGATTGGCGTGGACCTCGACGGCACTCTTGCCAAAATTGGTTCGTGGCGCGGCTTGGAGCACGTCGGCGAACCTGTCCCGCTCATGCTCGAACGTGTGCGCCACTGGCTTGCAAGCGGCCTGCGCGTGAAAATCCTCACCGCCCGCGCGTCGCGCCCCGACGGCATTCCGCCCGTGCGCCGCTGGCTCGAAAAAAACGGCCTCCCAGCGGATTTGGAAATCACCAATGCCAAAGACTTTTCCATGATTGAATGCTGGGACGACCGCGCCATTCAAGTTGTCCAAGACACGGGACGTCCGTTTCTCTCGCACTCGGTGTTTTCGCGTCCTCGCGCCCCGATTTTGCCCGAGGAGGCCGCCGGAAACACCTTTTACCTGATGTCGCCCGACGCCCCCCAGCCCCCCCCGCCGCCACAACCGCCGCCCTCTGACGACACCACCGCCGAGCTTCCGCTTTCGTGGGAAACTCTTGCCCAACAATCTGCCAAAGACACCGGTGCCCCGCCCGAACCCGAGGAAGTCAGCCCCGAAGTCCTCGCCATCCGCCGCGCCGTCACCGAGAAGTCCAAGCAAAGCAAAACCTAACTCCAAACCCCCGCAACCCGCTCATTTTCAGCCAGTTCTGTGAGCGGCGCTCGCGCTACCCAAGTCCTCCCCTCGAATAAAATGGCAGCCATTTTTTCCTCTTGACTCGCCAAGGGCATGGAGCATTCATCTCGCCTGCCAAACACACACAACAAAATGCCTGAGGAAGTTTCTTTCCACCGTCCATGTCGCCCTGCGGATAAAATCGCGAATAAAATGGCAGCCATTTTTATCACTTGACTCGCCAAGGGCATGGAGCATTCATCTCACCTGCCACACGCACACAACAAAATGCCTGTGGAAGTTTTTCTCCACCGCCCATGTCGCCCTGCGGATAAAAGGCGAATAAAATGGCAGCCATTTTTTCCCCTTGACTCGCCAAGGGCATGGAGCATTCATCTCGCCTGCCACACACACACAACAAAATGCCTGTGGAAGTTTCTTTCCACAGGCAAAAAGTTTTTGATGATTTTCGGTAAGTTTCCGGCACCTGCCGGACGCGGTTTTGGGGAACCCGCAAACATTAGCGCGTGTGGGCCTCGATGAACCAAAGAGCCTTGTCGAGGGCGCGGGAAATGCCGGTGAGCAAATCCGCTGTGTCGGCGTCGCCGGCGTTGGCGGCGGTGTCAATCGCGGCGCGGGCACGCTTCGCGGCGAGTGCCGTGTGAGAGGCGAGCGCCTTGATGTAGGCGAGGCTGCCGAAATCGTTGGTCGGAAACTCCGGCAACGCAGAGTTTGCGGCGGCGGCGCGGACAGTGCCGTTGGCGATGCCGCCAAGTGTCACGATGCGCTCTGCCACTTCGTCAAGCTCCTCGAAGAACATATCGGCAACTTTGTCGAAGACTTCATGGTGTTCGTAGAACAGCGGGCCTCGGGCGTTCCAGTGCGCCTGCTTGCTCTGCGACCACAGGTCGGTGACGTCTGCCAGTGTCTGGTTGAGAAGCGCGACGGAAACGAGGCGCACGGTTTCAGGGAGGTCGTTGAGTGTGGCGGCAAGTGCGCCAGCATTCGGATTTGTATTGGACATAGTGTGTTGGATTTGTTTTTTGCGGATTCAGTTATTGTTGTGACTCCGGCGCATCGCCGCGCCAATGTCTGCGAATGAGACGGAATATCAGCCGACTGGTTCCCCGCAAGTTCATTTTTCGCGAAACGATAAGGGCGTTTGAGAGGCACTGGCGACGACGCCCGTTTTTTTGGTGTGCGGTGATGAGGCTGACCCGTGTCGAAGGGAAATCGGAAGTCAAACGAAAAAGGGTCTGGCACTTTATTGCGCACTTTATTGCGCTTTGCGCTCTGGCGCCGACGTCCGCTGAGAGTGTGGTGGTGGGGTTGATGCGCAGATGCTCAGTTTTGTGGAGTGTGGTGCGCAGGCAGCCCGTGTCGAAGGGAAATCTGGAGTCAAACGAAAAAGGGTCTGGCACTTTATTGCGCTTTGCGCTCTGGCGACGACGCTCGCTGGGAGTGCGGTGGTGGGGTTGATGCGCAGATGCTCAGTTTTATGGAGTGCAGTGCGCAGCCTGCCCGTGTCGAAGGGAAATCGGGAGTCAAACGAAAAAGGGTCTGGCACTTTATTGCGCTTTGCGCCCTGGCGACGACGCTCGCTGAGAGTGTGGTGGCGGGGTTGATGCGCAGATGCTCAGTTTTGTGGAGTGTGGTGCGCAGGCAGTCCGTGCCGAGGGGAAATCGGAAGTCAATCGGAAAAGGGTCTGGCACTTTATTGCAGCTGTCGTTGCTGCTGTTGCTGCGAAAGCGGTGTCGGCGGGTGCTGCGCTACGCTTTACACCCTCTGCCACCGCACTCCATAAAAATGCGCAGCGCTTCGCTGTTATGGTGTTTTTCATTAACGTTGGGGCACTTTTTGCCTCAAAACCCCAACGGGGTTTCCCAACAAAGCCCAAGGTTGGCGCGAGGAACGAGCGCCTACCTTGGGTAGGTGTCACCCACACACACAACCCCCAAGTGGGTTGCCCAACAGGGTCTCCGTCGGCAGACATCGGCATTCGTTGGGCAACCCCGTTGGGGTTGGGGAGGGGGGGGGCATTAACCCAGGGTAGGCTCTCGCCAACCCTGGGCTTTGTTGGGAAACCCCGTTGGGGTTGAGAGGCAGCCACGAGAGAGCTTCGCGAATACTTTCGCGGCGGAGTGAGTGGGTGCGGGTGCTGTCGGCGGATGACATGCCCGCAGGATAGCGCAGCGAGGATGCCGTGGATTGTGCGGGACGGATTAGGCGGACTTACGGGGGTTGTGCAAAATCGTCCAACCGAGGAGGGCGAGGCTTGCGCCGAGAATGACGGTGCCCCAAGGGAAACCGCGATGAGAAGCGTCGAGTGCTTTCATTTTCGCTTTGTGTTTCTCAAGGTCGAACGGCTCGGAAATCGGAGTCGTTTTCATATACTCGCGCCAATCGGCGAGTTGCTTCTCGAATTCAGGGCTTGCCATAACGCCGCTGACACTGCCCGTTGCGCGTCGCGGCGCAAGCTCAATTCTGGGGATGACAGCGAGGGGTTGACAGGCGGGGCGGGTTGCGCGTCGTCGGCGGGCAATGCAGGAGTGGAGCGCGGTTTGCTTTGAAGTTCCTGTGTTGCATTAAGGGTGGAAACGGAAAAGTGCCTGGCACTTTATTATGTGCTTCTTGCACCCGTGCCCCGAATGCACCGACATCTTGCATGGCTTTCCCCATTGAGGACATCCAACTGGTTCCGAGAGCAAGACCGAGTGTGAGGCTTATTGCACTTTCCATGTTTGCGCACAATAGCGCATGAACTGCTTCGCCGGATTGTGCGGGAGGCTAAGGGATGATGGCCGCGATGAGGACGAACGGAAGCGCGATGACTGTTCCGATTGCTGCGACAACTCTTTCGGTCGAGTCATCCTTTTTTTCGTCATGCCTGAAGATGACGTCGAAATCTTCGCGTGTCATGTTCGGGAAGTCCTCCTTTATTTCTTCGTATGTCATAACGCCGCTGACTCTGCCCCGTTTCGGTGCGCGGCGCAAGCTCAATTCTGGGGATGGCAGCGAGGGGTTGACAGGCGGGGCGGGTTGTGCGTCGTCGGCGGGCAATGCAGGAGTGGAGCGCGGTTTGCTTTGAAGTTCCTGAAACGAAAAAGGGTCTGGCACTTTATTGCGTTTTGCGCTCTGGCGACGACGCCCGCTGAGAGTGTGGTGGCGGGGTTGATGCGCAGATGCTCAGTTTTATGGAGTGCGGTGCGCAGGCAGCCCGTGTCGAAGGGAAATCTGGAGTCAAACAAAAAAGGGTCTGGCACTTTATTGCAGCTGTCGTTGCAGCTGTTGCTGCGAAAGCGGTGTCGGCGGGTGCTACGCTACGCTTCGCACCCTCTGCCACCGCACTCCATAAAAATGCGCAGTGCTTTGCTGTTAGGATTCAGTTTTATGGGCACTCTTTAAAATAAATTTGGTGTTGGTGCATCTTTCGTCCCTACGGGACGAAAAGCACCGTTGTTTTCGGAGATGCAGATTTATTTTTAGGAGTGCCCTTATGAACCTAAAAACGGCAGTTGAGTCGGGTCGTCTTGCGGAAGCTGTTATGGCATCTGCACTTGCTGGCTTTGTTCGACGCACCAACAGGTGCGCCTTCACAAATCCATCAAGCGCAGCTGCCACAACATCTTCTCGCAATACTTCCCCTCCAACTGCCGTTTTTAGGATGAAGCGCAGTGGCAGGGGGCGCGGATTACACCTCCGCGCCCGCCGACACCGTTTTCAATGCGCCAGAAACGTATTTTTCATTTTCCGCCGGCAGTGGCGGGCGCGACCGACGCGGCGGGGGTTGCAGGGGCGGCGGCGGGCTTTTCGGGTGTTTGGACGGTGGAGGCTTTGGCTTTTGTGGCTTCTTCTATCCAGTTCGCACAACCAATGATGATTGTGGAAAATACGAGGGTCGAGATGCCAACTGTGACAAGGAACTTCACCCGTTTGCTCACACCACTCCATTCTTTGAAAATTACGCCGCAAAGCGTGCTGAAAATGATGATGCTCGCCATGTGAAGCGTCCAACTCGCGAACTTGTATTCACCCATTTGCGATTCGCCCATGCTGTAAAAGAAAAACTGGAAATACCATGTCGCGCCCGCAGCCGCAGAGAAAAGCAGGTTGCGCAGACGCGGGATGCGGCGAGCTTCCAAGTCGGCGGCAGCAGCATTTGCGGTGGCGTTCGCGGTGGCTGCTTCGGCGCGGGCTTCGGCGGCTTGCTCGATGTTGGCGGTTGCGCTGGGGGTCAAGGCACTGCCGCCGCGTAGGTGCGTGGCGAGGTATTGGTAGCCAGTTTTGTTTTTCCAATTGAGGTAGGCGCACCACGCGAAGTTTGAGGTGAAGCCGCCGAGCAAAATCACGAGCAAGCGCGGAATGCCCGCCCAAAGTGGGTCAACGCCCGCTGCCTTAAATGTGGTTTCAATCGGGCTTCCGGCTGCGAGTGCGTAGGCCATGCCAGCGCTCAAGATA
>JAITPT010000103.1 GCA_031289285.1 Puniceicoccales bacterium | reverse complement strand
CGGTATTCGGGGGGCAACCGCAGGTAACCCTAAAAACGGCAGTTAATGCGGGCGGTTTTGCACAATCTTTTGGCCGTCTGCGGCTTGCGCTTTCCGCTCCACGCACCGCAAGGTGCGCGGCGGGAAAGCGCAAACCACATCCGCCTCAAAATCTTGCGCAAACCCATCCCGCTGAACTGCCGTTCTTAGGGTAACGCAGATATGAACCAGTAAAAACCATTTTCCGTTGAAACCTCTGCCCGCCACACCTATCTCCAACGCGATATGGTAACTCCTCGTTTTCTCGCGTCGCTGCGCACCGCACTCGCCGCCACCGCAATCACCGCTGCATCCACTGCCGCATTCATCGCGCCCGCGACTGCCGCGCCCGCGACCGCCGCTTCCGCTGTCTCGCTTCCGCCAGATGTCCTGCCGGAAAACACACGCGAAGTCTCCTTCGCCGTCTGGCTTGCGCCACGCTCTATCGGCAGCGCGGGGAAAACCGTTTCCCTCTTCCGCAAAGATGACGTTGGCCGACACGGCGACCTGCGCCTTTTCCTCGGACTGCGCGACGGCAAAACCCTCGCCTTTGGCGTCAACTGCGGCGGCAACTACGCCGAGTGCGAAGCCCCCGTCGCGCCCGACGAACTCTCCAACGGCGCGTGGCACCACGTCGCCGCCACGTTTTCCGCCGCCGACTTCACGATGCGCATTTTCCTCGACGGACGCGAAATCGGCTCCCGCGAACGCCAGACGCCCCTGAAAACCGTCCGCGACTACGCCCCGCTGCGCGTCATGCGCGACGCCATCGCGCACTCCAACGACATTGACAAAATCCCGTCGGTCGTCGTCTCCGGCGAGCCGCTCTACATCGGCTCCGCCAATGGCAAAGGCGAGTTTTTCGACGGCCAATTGCACGACGCCAAGTTTCTCACTCGCGCCCTGACACGCGCCGAAATCACCGCCGCCGCGGAAAACTCCGCCCCCTCCAAACCCGCCGCTTCCGTCGGCCTCTCCGCCGAAGCCCTCGCCGCCGACGCCAGCGTCCTCCAAGCCGTCCGCCTCGTTGCCGCCTCGTGGTATCACAAACGTAGCGACTTTTCCGCTACGCTCGCCGCCACCATTCCCGCCGGTGCGAAAACCGACAACCGCGTCCGCGTCGAATTGCACCGCCTCCTGCGCGACGACTTCCCCGCCGAGACCGCCGACTACCTCGACAAATGGCACCGCTCGCCGCTCGACACCTTCCTCCTCCCCAAAGACAAATTCGACCCCGAAAAACTCGTCGTCTCCGTCAGCGAATACCTGCCGTTAACCGACTTGCAATGGAGCGTCCTTTCCAAAACCGAACGCGCAAAATGGGAACGCCTCCGCGACCTCCGCGCCCGCTGGTTCGCCGCCGCCGCTCCCGCCCGCGACCTCGCCCACGCCGACGCCGCGCTCGTCGCCGACGTCCTCTTCCTCCAAAAACTCTACGAACCGCGCCCGCTCGCCCACGAAGGCGTCGCCTCTTACAAACCGCCCTCGACGCCCGCCACCCGCGACCGCACCGCCGACGAAGCCCGCGAGACACTTCACCGCGATTGGCTTTTCCAATGCGACAACAACCCGACCGTCGAGCGTTCGCTCCAAGAAATTAACTGGGCGCGCCAACTCGCCACACGTATCGGGAAATCCGCTACGACCACCGCCGCCCTCGCCCGCCTCGCCGCCCTCGAAAAAACCGCCCTCGCAAAAAAAGCCGCCCCCGCGCAATCCCCCGCGCCCACCTCCCAATCCCCCGCCGCCAAGCCCGCCCCGCTCGTTGACAAAGACCTCTACCTCGCCGTCCGCGAGGCCAAACGCGCCATCTTTTTTGCCAACCCCGTCCTCGACTTCGACAGCGTCCTCTACACCGACTCGCCGCTCCCACGCGGCAGCGAACGCCACCACGAGACCAAACACCGCCTCGGCTACATGGGCGGCGCGGAGGGCCGGCTGCTCGTCCAGAAAGGCCTCGGCCCCGACGCCAAGTTCACCCAACTCGCCCCCACCGCCCCGCTCCACGGCGCGTTCTGGCGTCCCGACCTCTCCTACGACGCCTCCCGCGTCCTCTTCTCCTTCAAACCCCACAACGAAAAAACATTTCACCTCTACGAAATAAACCTTGACGGCACCGGCCTACGCCAACTCACGGGCGGAATGTTTGACGACCTCGACCCCGTCTATTTGCCCGACGGAAAAAACATCATGTTCACCACCACCCGCGGCCACATCTACGTGCGCTGCATGCCGCCGACCAACGCGATGGTCACCGCGAAAATGCCCCTCGATGTCAAGCCCGGTGACAAATCCCTCTACATCATCTCGCGCAACGGCGAACCCGAATACACCCCCTCCGTCATGAGCGACGGGCGCATTTTGTTCACCCGTTGGGAATACACCGACAAGCCCCTCTGGCGTGCCCAGTCGCTCTGGACGATGAGCCAAAACGGCGAACTCGTGCAGACCTTTTGGGGCAACCAATCCGTCTGGCCCGACCTCCTCAAAGACGCCCGCGAAATCCCCGGCAGCCGCCGCGTTATGTTCACTGGCTCTGCGCACCACGGCTGGTTCAGCGGCTGCATCGGCATCCTCGACCCCGCCAAAGGCCTCAACTTCCCGCACGGCCTCACCAAGGTCACGCAAGAACTCCACTGGCCCGAAAGCGGCAACGGCCCCACCGACCCCAAAGAAAACGCCACCTACCACACCTCTGGCAAATACTCCGCCTACTACTCCCCCTACCCGCTTTCCGAAAAAGACTTCCTCGTCTCCGCCCGTTTGCCCGGACGCTACGGCAAGTTTGTCCTCCTGCTCATGGACACCGACGGCAACCGCGAGCTCATCAACGAAGGCGTTCACAACATCTGGGACGCCCTCCCTGTCCGCCGTCGCCCCGCCCCGCCCGCGCAGCCCGACAAACTCGCGTGGCCCACTTGGGAGACCCGCGACCAACCCGCCACCGGCATCATCTACTCCAACAACGTTTACGAAGGCGCACCCGAAGAACTGCGCAACAAGGCGAAGTTTCTCCGCATCTGGAGCATCGAACACAAAACCTACACCTACTGGTATAAACGCAACTACGTCTCCTCTGGCCCGGAGATTTCCGCCAACCAATCCGAAGGCGTGAAAAAAATCATTGGCACCGTCCCCGTCGAACCCGATGGCTCCGTCAACTTTTCCGCGCCTGCTGGCATCGCGTTGCACTTCCAACTCCTCGACGAAAACCACCGCGCCCTGCAAACGATGAAGTCGTTCACTGGCGTCCAACCCGGCGAAGTTCGCGGCTGCTTTGGTTGCCACGAAATGCAAATGAACTCTGCCCAAGGCCCCCGTGTCGGCACCGCCATGCGCCGCCGCCCCTCGCCCATCACCCCTGTCCCGTGGGAAGACATCACCGTCGGCTTCCAACGCTACGTCCAACCCGGCCTCGACAAATACTGCGGCGATTGCCACGGCGCAGGCGCCAAAGCCCAAAAAAAGTTCAACAGCCAATCGCGTCCCGGTTTCCTCGGTTTCAGAGAGCCCTACATGACCCTCTTGGGCAACCCCACTTGGGGCAACGCCTACGCTCCCAAAGCCACCCCTCGCGGCGGTTTTGGCTGGGCTGACACCATCCTTGTAGAAAGTTACAGCACCGTTGACCCCGCTGCCTACGCCACCTATCCGCCGATGAAACGCCTCTCCTACGTCAGCCGTTTAGTGAAACGTTTCGACGGCGAAAAAGTCACCTCTGCCGACAAACACCCTATCGTCAAAGCCGACTCAGAAACTCGCTTGCGCATCAAACTCTGGGTTGACGCGATGTCGCCCTACTATGGTTCGGAGGAAGTCCGCCAAATGGAGGACCCGCTTTTCCAAGGCAAAAGTTGGCTATCTCAGCAACCCCGTATCCACACGGCTCCCATCGTTCAACGTCCCGGCCCCTTCGACATCTTCCATCCCGAAGAAGACCCTGCCTACGCCACCCCCAACAAAAACCAATACAACGCCCTACCCAGCGGCGTAAAACGCCTCGACACAAAAGTCAGCCAGCGCTAAAGGCCGCCGCGACAGCGCGGGCAGCAGCAAACGTAGCGCAGAGTGGGGCGGCGGCACCAGCAGCAGCGGCAGCGGCAGGGGTGCCGCAGCGCGGGCAGCAGCAAGCGCAGCGCAGAGTGGGGCGGCACAGCGGCAGCGGCAGGGGGTGCCGCAGCAGCGCAGGCAGCAGCAAGCGCAGCGCAGAGTGGGGCGGTGGCTTTGTAGTCGCCGCCCCGTTTTGCGTTGCTCTGCTGCCCCCGTCCGTCCGTCCGTGTTCCCCTGTCCGTGTCAGTCCGTGTGTGTCCGTGAAAGTCCGTGTGTGTCCGTGTGTCCGTGTGTCCGTGCCGTGCCACCGCCACGCTGCCCAGCCGCCCCCCGCCGCCGCCGCCCGCGCCGCCGCCCGCCCCACCACAAAAATCTTGCTCCCTCCCGCCGCCACCTCCACCTTCCCCGCAAAACCAACATCCAAACATGTTAACCAAAATCACCATTGGCTCTTTCATATCCCTTGTGCGCACCGAAGTCGCACTCGGCCAAGTGAACGTTCCCGCCACAGCCCTCGGTCAGCGATGGCGCGGGCACTTAATCGCCTTCGGTTCGCATGGCGAAAAGTTTCCCCACCGCGACCGCCTCCTTTCCGCCTCCTGCCCGCATGTCGCCACTCCTGCAAGTCCTTCGCCACCACAGCAACTTCCACCACCACAATCTCTCCCTCCGACCTCCAATTCCCCCCTTCACAACGGCGTGGCAAAGAAAAAATCTTGCCAACTGCCCCAAACTCATTTCTAAACAAACTACCAACGCCCATTCAAATGAAATCACCGAAATCAAATTATCCGTTCCCCACTGTTGACAAACTGTGCGAAGAAGCTGGCATGAAACCTGAAAACTACAAAAAGGTTTATGAAGAAACGAAAAAAGCGGAAACAAAATTGAGAGAGACAATCGCAAAACAAACGACAGAACCCGGTAAGAGTATAGACAGCGACACCTCTCTCGTCCTCTGCGGATCATTTGCGCGTTATGAAATGGTTCCCGGAAGCGATTACGACTGGCTCCTTCTCATTGATGGACAAGTCAATGAAAGCCACGCGAAACGAAGTCAGGAAATCGAAGCAGCGTTGGTAACAGCCAATCTAAAAAAACCGGGAACAAGCGGCACTTTTGGAAACATGGTCTTCTCCCACGAATTAGTTCATCGCATCGGTGGTGGCGCGGATTCCAACGCCAACCTGACGAGGCGCTTATCCCTTTTATTAGAATCACGCCCTCTGGAAGGCGAACATGTTTGGACGGATGTCATAAAAAACATTCTCAGTCGCTATTTTGAGCAGGAAGTTCATTTTTCGCCAAATACAAAAAAGATACCGCGATTTTTACTCAATGACATTTC
>JAITPT010000211.1 GCA_031289285.1 Puniceicoccales bacterium | reverse complement strand
GCGCATCTGCGCAGGTCCCAGCCAGAGGTCCCAGTTGAGCGCGGCGGGCGTCGGTGCGGACGCGGCGTAGCGTTTCGGGTCGGCTTTGAACTGCCCGTCCCACGCATCAATTTTCGAGATTTTCCCAAACAGCCCCGCCTCGAACCATTCGCGCACCATTCGGATGTGGCTGCTCGAATGCCCCTGATTGCCCATCGAGGTAACGACTTTGGTGTCGATTGCTGCCTTCGCGAGGCGGCGCACTTGGTCAACGCTGTGGCAAAGCGGCTTCTGCACATAGACGTGTTTGCCCTGCTGCATCGCATCGAGCGCGACCGTGAAATGCGCGTGGTCGGGCGTGGCGACGATGGCGGCGTCGATGTCCTTGCCGAGTTTGTCGAACATCACGCGGTAATCGGCAAACAGCCGCTCCGCCGTCAGCCCCGCGAACTTCGCGTTAACCGCCAGCCGGTCAGATTGCACGTCGCAGACGGCGACAATCGAAGCACCCGCGTTGCGCACACCGCGAAGGTCCATGCGCCCTTGCCCGCCGATGCCCACGACGGCGACGTTTAGGCGGTTAGACGGCGCATTTTGCCCGCGCAGAAAACCACTCGGCAAAATGAACGGCACCGCAGCAGCCGCAGCAGTTTTCAAAAACGAACGGCGAGAAAAAGGACTCGAACTCATAGGCGGAGTGAGACACCCGTGCGCAGGAAGAGTTACGAGGCGAGTAGCGGCGTAACGCATCCGCAGGGCATGCTCACACGGAAATGTCCGCAGAAATCGCCACGGAAATGAAACGCGAAATCACATGCGCCGACATCTCGTTTTTCATTTTGTTATTCCTTGGTTTGGCGGATGTTGCGATTTTTGAAAAAACGACTTGAAGCGGAAATGAACTCGGAAATGATAGCGGAATGACAATCCGCTACACATTGCCGAAGAACTGGATAGCTTACGACCATCTTGCCATTCTCGAGACCTTAACCGAGGCCAAGGCGGCGATACTCGCCCTCACGCAATTCCCCTTTCAGCGCAGTTGGGCAGACAAACTGCAAATCGTCCAATTGAAACGCGAAGTCGCGGGCACCTCGCGTATCGAGGGCGCCGACTTCACCGAACGCGAACTCGACGAAGCGATGTCCGCCGGAAACGCCCAAACCGCCGCCCAGCTCGAAACCCGCTCGCAACGCCAAGCCGCCGCTGCCACCGCTACCTATCGCTGGATTGCGACGCTCACGGCAGACAAGCCCGTGGACGAAGCGCTAATCTCCGAAATCCACCGCCGCCTTGTGACGGGTTGCGACGACGACCATTGCCAGCCGGGCGCAATTCGGAAGCGTGACCAGAATGGGACTTTTGGCATTCCGCGCCACCGTGGTGCCGACGGCGGCGCAGTGTGCGAAGCTGCTCTTGGCGGGCTTGTCGGCGCGGCACGAGGTGTATTTCACGAACACGACCCGCTCGTTCAAGCACTCGCTTTGCACTACCACTTTGCGGCGATGCACCCGTTCCTCGATGGCAACGGGCGCACTGCCCGCGCATTAGAGGCGTTTATGCTGCGCCGAACGGGGCTTCGCGACACGCTTTTTATCGCTATGTCGAACTACTACTACGAGGAAAAGGCGGCTTACTTGGACGCGCTTGGGAAGGCGCGGGCTGCGGAGCATGACCTAACGCCGTTTTTGAACTTCGCGCTAAAAGGCATCTCGCGCCAATGCCATCGTCTTTTCGGCGAAATTCGCCAGCAAATCAAGAAGGCGCTTTTCCGCGATATGATGTCCGACCTCTTTGGGCGGTTAGAATCCAAGCGCAAGCGCGTCCTCTCCGAACGCCACGGGCAATTGCTGAACCTCTTTTTGGAAAAAGAAAAAATCTCGCTGTCCGATGTGCTCGCGCAGACCAAGCATCTTTTTCGCACGAAAAACGTTTGGAAGACGGTTGTGCGCGACCTCAATTACCTGATACGCATCCGCGCCTTGCTTCCGTCAAAAGAAGCCGGAAGCCGCGTTTTGGAAGTCAATCTGGACTGGCCAGCGCAAATCACCGAGACGGAGTTTTTTAGGCGCGTCCGCCTAATGCCCAAGAGCAAAGTGTATCCCTTTTTGTCGCGTTAACCCTAAAAACAGCAGTTGGAGGGGAAGTATTGCAACGTCCCTCTCTCAAAGCCGCGAGGAAGCATTTATGGACTTTTTGAAAACAAGTTAGAATTACAGGAATAGGACCTATAAGACCTATGCGCCCTATACGACCTATTGGCGCTGCCGTTGCCTCGCGCTCCACGCCTCGCGCCGCTGCGCTGCTCGCTCAGGGCGTTGGCAACAGCGGGCAACCGGCGGCGGCTTGGGTGACTTTGCGGTAGTCGGTGTCAACGCGCTTGGCTAAGGCGGCGGGGACGTCTTTGAAGAGGGCGAGGATTTTTTGGTAATCGGGGTCGGCGGTGGTTTTGAAGTCGCCGCGGCGGAGGGGTTCGAGGAGGAAGGGGTTGAGGTGGGGGTTGTCGAGGCGGACGTAGAAGGCGCGGCGCAGGTAGATTTTGCGGCGGGCAGCGATTTCTTTGAGCGTGGCGTCGAGCTGCGCGGGGACGACTTTGCGGCAACCGCGTAGGTCGGGTTGGAGGGATTGCGAGGTGCCGTAGAAGGGGACGTTGAGGTCTATCCACATCAGGACGCG
>JAITPT010000020.1 GCA_031289285.1 Puniceicoccales bacterium | reverse complement strand
GTCGGGAAAGCGCAAACCGCATCCGCCTCAAAATCTTGCGCAAACCCATCCCGCTGAACTGCCGTTCTTAGGATTATCGGATGTCCCGACGACCCAATGGCAAAATCTTTAGTCTGGTTTATTATTCGGAGAGAGGAAGGGGGAGGTGGGGGGGAGCAGGAGAGGGAAGTCGGCATCTGCGTCTCAAATGCGCGATAAATCATGCACTTACAACGCGGCTAACATTTTGCCCATTTGTCGCGCTCGAATTAAATGGCAGCCATTTTATTCACTTGACTTCGCTGCGGTTTGTGCTGCTTTCCCTTGCAGCGACCACCACGTGCTCTCTACGAAATTGTAGCGGAACGCACACCACCACCGTCTGACAACCCGATAATCTCGCCCCATGCGGGGCTTTGTTGCAGGGGCGTGGCTGACCGGAGGTTTCGCTACGCTACACCTCCGGTTATGCACATCTCGCCCCATGCGGGGCTGCCTGCGTCCGAGCTTCAACTCAAAGTAACGATTTCCCCCTTCTCTTTCCCCCTTCTCTTTCTCTTTCTCTTTCCCTTTCCCTGCCCCTTTCCCTCCACGCCCCTTCTCTGCCCCTTCTCTTTCCGCCACGCGCCTTTCCCTGCCCCTTTCCTCCACGCCCCCTTCTCTGCCCCTTCTCCTTCCGCCACGCCCCTTTTCCTGCCCCTTCTCTTTCCGGCTCGCCGTCCACTCCGGCCAGTTCGCACTCTCAAAAACGGTGCAGGAAGTCTATTTTTACGGGTCCGAGGAGGCCGCTGGGGGCACGGGTGACTGGACGTTTGTAACGAGTGGGGATGGTTTGATAGTGATTGTTCAAAGTGTTGCACACTTCGACCTCCAACACATTGGCTCCAGAAGCGACAAAGGCCGAGATGTCAAAACGCCAAGGCGGACAGGTGCGCACTCCGACAGATTTGCCGTTGAGACGCACTTCACAGGAAACTCCCACGTTCCCCAAATCCAACACACAACGCTGCCGACGCTGCTCAACGCCGAGCGTGAAACGTTTCGTGTAAATCGCGCCGCCAGAATAATACTGCAAATCGCCCAGACGGCCCCAATCGCCCAATCGCACTAAACCCTCCGCACATTCAAGTTTCACCGGTTCGGGGAAAGCCGCGCCACCGTAATAGCCCGACTCAAAACGAACGCGCAAAACCATCTCCGCTGTGCCATCTGGCAAACCACCCGCACCCGCCGCGCCACCCGCACCCGCGCCAGCCGCGCTTGCACCGATTGCAGAATTGGCGTTCCCGTTTTTCTGGGAAATCCGCCAGACCTCGCCGACGCCGGAAACTCCGCGCCGTCCCGTTTTCTCAATTTTCCACGGGAGACCGCCAACGGTCGCCGCAAGCAATTCGCCGCGCAAAGTGACTTCCGCCGAGACCAGCGCCGGCGGCGCAAACGAGCGGAAATCGGCGACGCTCACCGCGCCGTCAAAAATGTCGAAGGGCAAGACCGCCGGGTCGCCAAACCAGCGCGAGGCCAGCGGGACGCCCGCGCTCGCACCGCCGGCACCACCCACGCCGCCGCCGCCCTTCCCGGCGTCCGCGCCCACGCGCCGCAGCACGACTCCGGCGCGGCCAAGCGAGTCGTAGCGCACGACGAGCGGGTTGCGTCCGCGGCGCAAGGCGACCTTTTCGCCGACGGCGCGTTTTTTCCCGTTGAGCCACACGGCGGAGGGCTTCACGCCGCTCGAAACAATCTCCGCCTCGCAAACCTCCGGCGCGACAACGGTCGTCTGGAAAAGGCGCACTTCGGGGCGGGCGTTTTTCGGAATAGAAACGTCGTAGCTGCCACGTTCGTAATTGCCCAACACAAAAAAGTCGTCGCCCACTTTTCCGCTGAGTCCGTGGTGCCAATTTTGGTAGGCGGGCATTCCCTCCGCGCCCTCGCGCCACGAAAAATTAAACGTGGCCCAGCGATGCGGTTTGCCTGCGACCTCCACGGTGTCGCCGCCCAAGCGCGTGGCGGCGGCGAGTGCGTGTTCGAGGGCGTCGGCGTCGCGCCCGGGGAGCAGTGGCCCGAAGGCGCGGAACTGCGGCCCGTGCGAGTAGGTGTTTGTGGTGTCGCGCAAACCCTCCGCCCGCCACGTGAAGCGGCGAGTCTCCGCGCCAATCAACTCCTTCGTCGCAGGGAAACGGAAATCGCCCCAGCGGTTGTCGAGTGTCGGCGCGAGGCGGAAACTCCACTGGCCATCAAGCGCGAGCGGCTTCTCGGAGCGGGGGCTGGCGGAGCTATCACTCCACTCGGCAAAGTTTCGTGCGCCGCCGAGTGAGGCGGGGTTGGCGTCGTCGAAAACCAACAGGAGCGGCTCGCCCGACGTCGCGATGCGCACCGTGACGGTGCCGTCGGGGTTGGCGCGAAATGCGTCGAGCGAGAGCGGCGTGCCCTTGCCCGTCCAAGCGTCCCAGCGTTGGGGTGTGCCGCGAACGCGGAAGACGCAATCCGCCGCTGGCTCGCCGTCCGGCGTGAACTTTTTGGCTTCGGGTTTCAAATCCATGATGAAGAAAATATCGTGTCCCTCGAAACGCCGGTGGAGGGCTTGTGCGCCTGCTGGCCCAGAGAAGTCCGGCGTCTTCAGGAGTGCGCGAATGGCGGCGGCGGTGGGTTTGCCAGCGGCGGGTTTCGCGGCGGCGGCGTCTTTGCCAAATCTGTGGAGCGCGTGGACGTTGGTCGTGTCGGGCTTCGCAGAGGCGTCCTGAGTTGCGAAACTCGGAAACACGTCTGGCTTATCCCCTGCTGTATCGGGCCTCTTGCTAATCTTTTTCAGCCGTCCGCCAAAATCGCTCGTCGTGGCGATGGCGGTCATTTCCACGTCGTTGTTGGCTGGGTAACACAGGAAGTCTTCCGCCGAGAAAATCGTTTTCCCGTTGCGGGCGAGTGCGAAGAAAATCCCCGCCGATTTGTCGCCGCGCTCGTTGGCGCTGTCGCTGGCGGCGATGGCGAGCACGTCGCCAGAGCGCAGACGCAGTTTGCCCGTCCAAGGCGTGTTGTAATCGCCGTGGCGGGCGACGACGCGCCCGTTCAGGTAGAGCGTGGCGGAGTTGTCGGCGAGAAGCGCGGCGTCGTATTCGATGGGCGTCGTCCCGCTGCTACCGAGTCGCTGTTTGAAAACAGCGCGGCGCGTCTTCTCGCGTGTCCAGACCCAGCGTCCGCTAAACTTCCCCGCGTAGGTGCGCACGGGCGCAAGAGCGTTGGGGTTGGCAGTGGCGGCGAGTTTGAGGGCGGCCTTGATGCGAGCGTCTTCGCCGACGTCAGCGGCGGCGGTGCTGGTGTTTGCCAAAAAGACGCCGACGCCCCCAGCGGCGTTCGTCTGGCGAGGCGCGGGTTTGTCGGCAGCAGCGGTGGCGGCCTCGGCGGCGGTGAGGCCGAAGAGTTCTTTGACGGCGGCGTCGAGCGCGGGGTCGTTGGCACCGGCGTTGTCGGAGGCGGCGGGGAGTTCGCCGATGGCGACGACTTTTCCGCCAGCGCGGTAAAACTCGAGCGCCTTTTGCAGCGTAGAAAAGCGCGTCGCAAAAAGTCTGGGCAACACGAGCACGCGGTAGTTTTCCCCAGCCACGCGGAGCACGGCGGTGCCGTCGCGAGCGCGGTTGACCGAGGCGCGGGCAAGCGAGTCGTCGTCAATGAAATCGTTGTCAGTCTGGTTTCGCTGCATGAGTTCGCGGCAGAGCGCGAAGGCGATTTCGACGGAGCGTTTGCCGTGCGCGGGGTTGCACACGAGGGGCGTCTGCGGATAGACGATGGCGACATCGGCGACGTGGTGCCCTTGCGAGAGGAGATAGGAGAGGCGCTCGAAGTAGCGGAAAAACGCGGGGATGTGTTTCCAGTAGGGCATACGGAAATGGTAGCACGGCGGCGCCCACTCCCACCAACCGCCGTAGGTCGTGTAGTAGAGCCCGTGGAGATTGAGGAGCGTGGAGCCGTAGAGGAAGTTGCGGTTGCTGGCGTCGAAAATCGTCTCCGTCGAGGCCTGCCAGCCGAGACTGTGGAAGCCCTCGACCCACACGCGAGGCCGCTCGTAGAGGTGCGCAATCGAGGAGCCGACTTTGTTTTTGACGACATCGGAGGACGAGCCGGGCGTGTCAAAACCCGGCGCGGTGTAGTTGCGCATAGCGCGGAAATAGGAGCCGAACTCCAAGGGATCGAATCCGCGGCTGCCCGGGTCGCAGGCGTAAATCATGCCGCGCGAATTGTGCCAATCGAACACAGGCCGGAAGTAACGCTCCTCGGAGAGCGCGGTGAAAACATCGTTGTAGTCGAGGCGGATTTTTGCGGTGCGCGGGCCGAGGTCGGCGAAGAGCGCACCGAGCAGCGGCGCGACATCGTAGCCCTTGCGGCGGCGAAACTCGGCTGCGAAGTCGGGCGACCACAGCGGGCCAGCACCAGCAAGGCGTAGCTCGTCTTGGAAAAAATAGTTGAGCGCCGACCGCGCCTCAGCGGGGGTGTTGTCAAGAAACGGTTTGAAAAAGCGCTCGACGACGCGGGCACCCGACTGCGGGTCAAGCGGGTCGTAGGTGGAGGGGGCACACTCGGCAGAGACGGTGAAGACGCGCCAACGCCCGGGCGGAAGCGACGCCGTGCGCGACGCGGGGTCGAGCGAAACCGCGCCAGTGGCGTCGAGACGCCCGTTCTTCAGCGGGAACGCGGTGACGGACACGACGCCCGCCGGAGCCGCCGGAAGCGTGATGCCCGCCGCGCCAACTTCGCGGTCGGCGCTTTTGCTCGAGACGAGGCGGGTGGCGTTGTGCGCGTCGGTGGTGACGCCGATTTGCCGGAAGAGACTGGCGCGTCCCGGCCAATCGAGCGTGTAGCCAGAGAGGCCGATGCCCATGCCGCGCTTAGCAGACTCGGCGGCGACGAACGCAAAGATGTCCCACCACTCCTTGGAGAAAAGCGCGGGGTCGGTCGGCGCGGTTGGCCAGCCGGGACCGCGCTCGTGCGAGTAGTTGATTTGCGCACCGGAGACGCCAGCGGCGTGGAGTTGATCGAGTTGCCAGAGCAGACGCTCCTTGGAAAGTTTTTCGCCAGTCCACCACCAAAACGGCACCTGCCCGTAGCCCTTCGGCGGTGCGGCGAAACGGGCGGCGAGCGGCGAGCCGTCGGCGACGGCGAGAGAGTCGGCGGAGGCGGGGACGGCGGCGGAGACGGCGAAGGCGGCGGTAGTGGTGGGTGTGGCGGTGGCGGAGGAGGCGGAGACGGCGGTGGCGGCGGTGGTGGCGGTGAAATCGGCGGCGCGGGAGACGAGGCGGGTGGCGTTGTGCGCGTCGGTGGTGACGCCGATTTGCTGGAAGAGACTGGCGCGTCCCGGCCAATCGAGCGTGTATCCAGAGAGGCCGATGCCCATGCCGCGCTTGGCGGATTCGGTGGCGACAAACGCGAAGAGTTCCCACCAGCCCTTGGAGAAAAGCGCGGGGTCGGTCGGCGCGGTTGGCCAGCCGGGGCCGCGCTCGCAGGGGTAATTGATTTGTGTGCCGGAGACGCCGGCGGCGTGGAGTTGCTCGAGTTGCCAGAGCAAACGTTCCTTGGAAAGTTTCTCGCCCGCCCACCACCAAAACGGCACTTGCCCGTAGCCCTTTGGCGGCGCGGCGAAGTTGCCCGCGAGCGGCGCGGCGGCGGGCGGCGCGGCGACGGCGGAAACGGGCGCGGCAAACGGCGCTGCGCAAAGTGCAAGAGGCGCGAGGAGTGCGCGAAGTGGGAGAGAGGAAGGCGAGAGAAGTTTCATAGTGAAGCGGGCAACACTGGCGTCGGGCGAGACACTCGGCAATAGCGGCGTGAGCTACGCGGCTGCAGACCGTGTGAACTTATGCGCGTAGAATTTTTGAAGTTTGGGCAGCCCCTCTGTGCCCACCTGCGGCATAGCGTCATCAAGGTTTATCCCGAACTTTTTTGCTGCCGCTCTAAAATCCACACGCCCGATGATTTCAAAAAGATTGGCGAATTCTTTAACCAGAAGCCGTTCGGACAACGAAGAGTCGTTGCGGACTGAATCTGCGTAATCGGCAAGATAATAGCCACAAACCACCGTTATGCTTTTCGCCTGCGTGTCATCATTGCGCTTACGTCCGTCGGCTCCTGAGTTATCCAATTTCACTAAGTTCGTCATTTTTGCTTTTGAACCTAAGAACGGCAGTTCAGCGGGATGGGTTTGCGCAAGATTTTGAGGCGGATGCGGTTTGCGCTTTCCCGACGCGCACCTTGCGGTGCGTGGAGCGGAAAGCGCAAGCCGCAGACGGCC